>CALESS010000484.1 GCA_937907495.1 uncultured Anaerolineaceae bacterium | reverse complement strand
GGGTGGTTTAATTTTTCGGTTTACCATTTTCACTCCAACAGGGTTGCCAGGCGGAGGCGCGCGCCTCCGCCTGGCATCATTTCTAATATTTCACATCCATTTGTTTCTTTTCATCTGCAGATTTCAGGATCGCATCACAGACGACAGCCGTCTTGTAGCCATCCTGGAAGGTCGCCCCGTAAGGCGCCACATCTTTATCATTCACAATGCAATCCATCAGGTGGGTGATTTCATGAATGAAGGTGTGTTCCCAGCCGATGATGTGACCGTGCGGCCACCAGTTGCTGATAAAGGGATGGGAGCCTTCGGTAATGCTGACATTGCGGAAGCCCTGGGTGGATTGCGGTTCTTCGCCAATCCACAGCACATCCAGCTCGTTCAGCCGTTCGAGGTTGAATTTGATGGAGCCATATTCGCCGTTGATTTCAAGCACCAGGGCGTTCTTGTGTCCGCCCGCAAAGCGCGAGGCTTCGATGGTACCGATGGCGCCGTTATCAAATTCCACACAGGAGACGAAGGCATCATCCACTTCCACCTTGAAGGATTTGGGACCATCCGGGCCATCCCGCCGGTCAATGAAGGTCTTGGCCATTGCACTGACGCCCTTGATATCACCCACCAGGAAGTGCGCCAGGTCAATCACGTGGGCACCCAGGTCACCCAGTGCCCCGGAACCCGCCAGCTTCTTATCCAGGCGCCAGATGGCGGGCGTACCATAATGCGGCATGATCCACTCTTGCAGGTAAGAAGCTCGGAAGTGGTAGATTTGGCCTAATTTTCCGGCTTCGATCAGCTCGCGCGCCAGGCGCAGGGCGGGTACAAAGCGGTAGTTGAAGGCCACCATGTTCTTGACCTTCGCCCGTTCCACTTCCTCCGCCATTTGTTTGGCCTCTTCCGCATTGCGGGCGATTGGTTTTTCGCAAATCACGTGCTTGCCTGCCCGGGCTGCCAGCATGGAAGGCTCGGCATGCATACCATTCGGGCCGCAGTTATCGAAGAGTTGAATCTCATCGTTCTCCAGCAATTGATGCCAATCCGTATAGGCATGGGCATAGCCATAGCGCCGGGCGGCTTCCTTCACACCTTCCGCAGAGCTGCCTGCCACTGCCACCAGCCTGGGGATCGCCGGGGGCGGGTACATCATGTAGGGAATGGTTTTATAGGCGTTGGTGTGCGCCTTGCCCATGAAGGCATAGCCCAACATGCCCACACCCATTTCTGGAATATTTCCGGTTCCTTTCGGCCCTGCCATCGTGGTAAAGCCGGTTTCTTTTTCTGCCATCACGTCCTCCAATTCTTTGAAATGAATCAGCCGCTTTAAGAGCGCCGCACAGCAGCCTGTTTACTTCTTGGCGGCAAAAGCGGCATCAAAGGCCACATTGGAAGCGGCGAAATCTTGAGATTTAATCATCTTCAAGGCTTCAGGAGCGCCCCACTCACGGTTCATACCGCTGTCTTCCCATTCAATGGAGAGCGGGCCGTCATAGCCAAAACGATTTAAAGCCCGGATCAGGCGGTCCCATTTTACATCCCCATGACCGGGGGAAACAAAATCCCAGCCGCGGCGGTAATCACCAAAATCGAGATGGCTGCCCAAAATGCTGTTGCGGCCATTCAATTGCAGGCGGGAATCTTTGACGTGAACATGGAAAATACGGGGGCCAAACTCGTTGATGAATTCCACCGGGTCAATAAATTGATGGATGAAATGGGAGGGATCGAAATTGAAACCAAAGCTGGGGTGATGGTCCACGGCATCCAGCGCCCGCTGAGAGGTCACCAGGTCGTAAGCGATCTCGGTCGGATGAACTTCCAGGGCATATTTCACATCATTGGCTTTGAAGGCCTCCAGGATGGGCAACCACATATCCGCAAAGAATTTGTAGCCGCGGTCAATCATGTCCTGGGTGGTGGGCGGGAAGAAGTATAAATTCTTCCAGACCGGGCTGCCCGTGAAGCCATTGACGACCTTAAGCCCCATCTTGCGGGCGGCCAGGGCGGTATCTTTCAGTTCCTGCTGGGCGCGGGCGCGCACACCATCCGGGCTGCCATCCCCCCACAGGCGATCTGGCAGTACAGCCCGGTGCCGTTCATCAATCGGGTCATCTGCCACGCACTGCCCCACCAGGTGGGTGCTGATGGCAAAGCACTTCAGGTTGTATTTGTTCAAAATATCCCAGCGGCTTTGAATATAGCGATCACTGGAGAGGGCCTTGTCCACCTCAAAATGGTCGCCCCAACATGCCAGTTCCAGTCCATCAAAGCCCCAGGCGCTGGCTTTCTTCGCCACGTCTTCCAGGGTCAAGTCGGCCCATTGGCCGGTGAATAGGGTGATCGGTCTGCTCATCGGATTCATCCTTTCAAGATAATGGGTAGAAATTATTTATAGTCCGGCAATTGAATCAGCTTTCCACCTTGTAGGGCGGATTCATGTGCCAGAATGCCAACCGAAGTCCAGTTTGCGGATTCAAACACATTCGGGAAGGGGTCCCGGTCTTCCAGTACAGCCATCAGGAATTCATGCGCCAGGTGTGGGTGGGAGCCTCCATGACCGGAGCCCTGGATGAAGGAAAGATGGGCATTTTCCGCCATATCATACACACACTTGGTGGTGAATTCCTGGATTTCAACAGGCAGATAATGGGCAAAATCATGGATGGGCGTATGCCGGGCTTCTTCACCGCCCAGGTGGATGACCGGTTCCTCATCCGCCATCAACTGCCATTCAAAGCTCAACTCGCTGCCATAGACGTCAAAGCTTTCGATATACTGGCGGGCGACATCAAACAACGAGCGGGTGACCTCCGCCGAGAGATCGGAGCCTTTCAATTTGATATGGGCGCTTTCCACGGCAAATGGTGAGCCATACTTGGGAATGAGGTGATCGGCAATCTTTCCCGAGCCAAAACAGGAGACGTATTCCGCCATGGCTCCGCCCATCGCCAGGCAGGGGCTGACCACATGGGTGGCATAGTGCATGGGAGGTAAGCCCTCCCAGTAACCCGGCCAGCCATACATATTCTGCTGGTGAGAGGCCCGCAGGAATTGTATTTTGCCCAGCTTGCCGGAATCCCGCAGCTCTTTGACGAACAGGTACTCGCGGGAATAGATGACGGTCTCCATCATCATGTACTTCTTGCCAGATTTCTTCTGGGCTTCGATGATCTGCCAGCACTCATCCACCGAGGTTGCCATGGGGACGGTGCAGGCCACATGCTTGCCGGCCTTCAAGGCGGCAATACTCATGCGGGCGTGTTCGTGGATGGGCGTATTGATATGAACCACATCCACATTCGGGTCTTCCAACATTTTCTCAAAACTGGTGAAGCGCGCCTGAATGCCAAACGCCTCGCCGATCTGGTTGAGTTTTTCCTCGTTGCGCTGGCAAATGGCATACATATTAGCGTTGGGGTGCCGCTGGTAAATCGGGATGAACTCCGCCCCAAAACCCAGGCCCACAATGGCCACATTCAATTTCCTGGTCATAACTCCTCCATTACTGCCATCCAATGGCAATTAACTCATCAACTCTCGCAGGAAAACGACACCATCCGCAGCCAGGGCATCCTGGCTGGAGGCCAGCGGCCGCCAGATGGCTGCCGCCCGGGCAATGCTCTTCACCTTATTCGTGAAGGATTCGATGACGAAAATGCCATCAAAATTGATTTCCTTCAAGGCTTCGGCCACTTCCTGCCAGGGCACATGCCCGGCGCCGGGGGTGCCGCGGTTGTTCTCGTTGCTGTGCACCTGGATCAGGCGCGGGCCCGCCAGGCGGATTGCATCGCCCAGGCTGTTTTCTTCGATGTTCATGTGGAAGGTATCCAGCATGATCTTGCAGGCCGGATGGTTGACGCGGTCCACCAGTTCGATGGCCTGCTCGGCGGTAGTGATGAAGCTGGTTTCAAAGCGGTTGATCGGCTCCAGGCCCAACTGCACACCCTTCCCGGCGGCATATTCGGCCAGGTCGCGCAGAATTTCCACCAGGATCTGCATATCATGCTCCCGCTCTTCTGCGGTCTGCTGCCAGGTGCGTCCCACCGCGGAATAAAAGGGGCCGACCAGGTTTTTGCCGCCCACCAGGGCCAGGCCGTCAATGCTGGCTTTCAAATACTCCACCCCGTTTTGGCGGACTGCCGGGTCCGGGTCAATCAGGTCGCGATCCGGGCTCATGGCGGCGCAGAAACTGATGCTGAAAATTCCAGCCCGGTTAATAATTTCTCCCAGTTTTTTGAAATCCAGGGTCTTTGGATCATCAATTGGGATTTCAATATGGTCGCAGCCCATTGCTGCAATTTTGGGTGCCAACACTTCCAATTCCGCCAGAGTAATTGGCGCTGTCCAAATCCATGTATTCACTCCGAATTTCATGTGTGTCTCCTTTTGAACAATGATTGTTGAACATGAGCAGCCGGATTAGATCCGGTCGCCCTGGCTATTAAAAAAGTGCAGGTGATCCCTGTTAATATCAAAGCGCACCGGCTCGCCAAAATTCAACTGGATGAGGCCGGAGGCCAGCGAGACGATTTCGCCTTCCTGGCTGTGGATATGAACCACCGTTTCCACACCCAGCGGCTCCGTGATGCCGATCTCTCCGCTAAACTTTCCTTCCGGGTTGAGGTGAACATCCTCCGGACGGATGCCGAGGGTGAAATGATCGGGCAAATGGTCTGAATCCTCCAATGGCAGCTCGATCCCCATCTCCGTCAGCCGGAAAACGCCATCCACGCGCTCGGCGGATACCAGGTTGATGCGCGGGCTGCCAACCAGCTTGGCTACATACATGTTTGCCGGGCGGTCGTAAATATCCTCCGGTGTCCCCACCTGGATCAGCCGGCCGCGGTTCAATACACCGATCCGGTCCGCCATGGTCAGGGCTTCAATTTGATCGTGGGTGACAAAGAGCGTGGTCACGCCTTCCACCTTTTGCAGGTGCTTGAGTTCAGCCCGCAGAGCTTCCCGCAGCTTGGCATCCAGGTTCGAGAGCGGCTCATCCATCAAAAACACGCGCGGCCGCCGCACAATGGCCCGCCCGATGGACACACGCTGCATCTCACCACCGGAGAGCTGAACGGTTTTGCGTTTAAGCAGGTGGGTGATGCGTAACTTCTCGGCTGCGGCTTCAATTTTCTGCCGGATTTCGGCTTCCGGCAGGCGGCGGCCCGGCGCCCGCAGCGGAAAGGCCATGTTGTCATACACGGTCATGGTGGGGTATAACGAATATTGCTGGAAGACAATCGCCACATCCCGGTCTGCCGGGGTGGAGTCATCACATATGACGCCATCCAGCAGCACATGACCGGAATCGGGCTTCTCCAACCCGCAAACGACACGCAGCGTGGTAGATTTTCCCGCCCCGGTGGGCCCGAGGAGGACAAAAAATTCATTGTCTTTCACGGTGAATGAGACATCATCCAGGGCGGTAATGGCGCCAAATTTCTTCGTGATATTTTGGAGGGTTAATTCACTCATCGGTTTACTCCATCACCAGAGCCGCTTCGGTGGATGGATTGAAGAATCGCACCATTTGCGGATCCAGATCAAAATTTATGGTATCTCCCAGGCCATAATTCACTCCCCGGTTGGTGCGGATGCGCACGATGTTATCGTCATCCAAATGCAAGTCGAGCAGCACATTACTGCCATTCATTTCCACCAGGAAAACATCCGCAGAGATTTTCGGTTCCCCCGAAACCCGGGCAGCTTCCGGGCGGAAGCCAAGCACAACCGTTTGGTTATCACCCAGTTGGTGGTCGAGCGTTTTTTGCCATCCTTCCGCCGGTACATACACACTCCCGCCTGGCAGTGTGAGCTTGCCGCCCTGGTAGTGACACTTCACCAGGTTCATGCCCGGGCTGCCGATGAAATTGGCGACAAAGAGGTTGGTAGGGCTGTGATAAACCTCCGCCGGCGTGCCGATTTGCTGCACAGAAGCATTGGACATGACCACAATGCGGTCACCCATGGCCATGGCCTCAATTTGATCGTGAGTCACATAAACGGTGGTAGCCTTCTGAGCCACGTGCAGGGCTTTGATCTCCGCCCGCATCGTTTCGCGGAAATCCGCATCCAGGGCGCCCAGGGGTTCATCCATCAGAAAGGCTGCCGGATGACGAACCAGGGCCCGGGCCAGCGCCACCCGTTGCTGATCGCCGCCGCTCAAGCCGCCGGGGCGCCGTTTCAGCAGATGCTTGATCTTGAGCAGGTTGGAAACATCCTTCACCCGCCGCTCAATCACATCCCTTTTGACGGCCTGCGCCTGGAGGGGGAAGGCGATATTATCCCGCACGGTCAGGTGAGGGTAGAGGGCATAGAACTGGAAAACATAGGCAATATCCCGCGCACTGGGATGCGCCCAGGTGACATCTTTGCCGTTGAGGAAAATATTGCCGCTGCTCACCGCTTCCAGCCCGGAGATCATGCGCAAGGTGGTGGTCTTGCCGCAGCCGGATGGCCCCAGCAGGACGACAAATTCACCATCCTGGATGGTCATATTCATCGGTTTGACGGCGTATTTATCTCCGAACTTTTTTACAACATCTCGTAATTCAATGGTTGCCATAATTCGCTCTCTTCTCTCTTCTACCGTCGAACCGCGCCGAAGGTGACACCCCGCAGCAAGTAATTTCGGAGGGCAAATGTAACAATGGCCACCGGGATCAGGAAGCCCATGGCTCCGGCTGCAATTTGCGCCCATTCGATTCCGCCGGTACCCAGAACCGAAGGAATGCTCGGCGGAGCGGTACGAGCCTTTTGAGCGGTTAACATCACGGCAAAGGCATACTCATTCCAGGCAAAGATGAGACAGAAAACGGTGGTGGCAGCCAGGCCGGTGATGGTCTGGGGCAGCACAATCTTAAAGAAAGCTTGCAGGCGGCTGTAGCCATCCACCAGGGCTGCTTCTTCATATTCCCTTGGAATTTCATCTATAAAACCTTGCATCAACCAGACCGAAAAGGAGAGGTTGAAAACCGTGTAAAGAATGATCAACCCGAAGGTTGTGTCATACAGTCCCAGTTGGCGGTAAAGCAGGAAGATGGGAATGGTGACCACGATCGGTGGTAACATGCGGGTGCTGAGAATGAAGAATAACAAATCGCCTTTGCCCGCCACCTTGAAGCGGCTGAAGGCATAGGCCGAGAACAGGCCAAACAGCACGGATAAGATGGTGGAAATACCGGCAGTGATGGCGGAATTCTTTAAATAGCCGACATACTCGCTCTTGCCCACGATCTGCTGACCGCGGTTGAGCATCACCCGGTCATACCACTTGAGGTTGGGGTCCTGCTTGATTTCTTCCAACCCCTGGGCAGCCGTAACCTGGCGGCGCTGCGTCAGCAAACCGATAAAGCCTTCCATACTGGGTTCAAAAATCACTTTGGGCGGGGCAGCCACCGCATCCGCCCTGGATTTCAACGAGGTGGCGGCCATCCAGAAAACTGGAATCAACACGATGAAGGCGATGATCACCGTCAGGATCGCTTTCAGGTTGCGGGTCAGCTTGGATTTAAATGTAACTTTATCCACGCGGGTGGCGTAATTGACTTCCGGGCGTTTTGATTTTGGGGTATTCATGCGTTAACTCTCCTTCGCCTTGTTAAGAGCTGTAATGTACAGGTTGCTGATTGCAATGATCACCACCAGTACAATCACGGCCAAAGCGCTGGCTTGCCCGGTCTTGAATTGTCCGAGGAAAGCCCTGGTGTAAATATCAATGGAAATCAGCCGGGTGGCAGCCCCCGGGCCACCCCCGGTGAGGCCCATGGCAAGGTCAAAACTCTTGAACGCTTCAATGGAGCGGAAAAGCACCGCAATCAACACCAACGGAGCAACCTGCGGCAAAGTGATATGCCAGAACTGGAACCAGGAACTGGCCCGGTCAATGGCGGCGGCTTCATACAGGTATTCGGGAATGGCGCTCAAACCAGAGAGCACCAGCAACATCACAAAGGGGGTCCACATCCAGACATCCACCAGTACAATTGCCCACAAGGCCAGGTCCCCTTTCGCCAGCCAGTCGGTGGTCAATGGAATACCCAACCATGAGATGAGGTAATTAAAAATACCGTAGCCGGGGTTAAACATCAGCTTCCAGAACAGGCCAACCACCACAGGAGAAAGCATCATCGGGATCAGGATCAGGGTGGTGATGATGCCGCTGCCTTTGAATTTCTCGCGGATCAACATGGCCAGCCCAAAACCCAGCACGGTTTGTAAGACAACGGAAAGAAGGGCGTATCTTCCGGTAATTGCAAAGTAATTCCAGACCTGTTCATTGGTGAGCAGATCTTTGAAGTTTTGGAAACCAACCCAGATGGGCAGCTTGTTTCCGATCACAGAATAATTATTAAAACTGAGAAAAATACTATAGAAAAGCGGGAAGATATTCACCAGGATGAGCAGGATCAGCGTGGGCCAGATAAATAAATTGACCAGCCCTCTCTCGCTCAGATGCTTTTTTCCAATTTTTCCAGAACTTAGAATATTTGCCATTTGACTAACCTCAATAATGGAGTGGAGCGAATCCCTCAAAAAGCGTGGTGAGGAGGAATTTCCTCCCCACCACGCCAAAGCAGATACTACTTAAGGATGCCGTTATCAACCAGGATCTGGCGCTGTTCCACTGCCAGTTGGTCGAGTAAGGCCTTGGGATCGCCCTGACCATCTACAATGTAGGGGTGCAGGATGCGGTTGACGGGTTCCAACATCTGGCCGAAGACCGGAATATTCCAGAAATCTTTGACCATCTGCATGGAATCGGAGAAGGCCTGGTTGTAGGGGGTATTCTGGAGGAATTCATCGGACGCCAGGACGGCTTTATTGCAGGTGTAACCGCCGACTTTTGCCCATTCCTTCTGAATCCGTTCCTGGGAGAACCACTTAATGAACTCCATGGAGGCTTGCTGGCGTTCCGGGCTGGTGTAGGCCAGCACGCTCAGACCCTGGCCGCCGAGGGCCACAAAGGCCTGGCCATCCGGGCCCTTGGGGCCGGCGAAGAAGCCAGTGTTCTCTGCAAACGGGTTCACACCCGGGTTGGCCAGAGACGGGAAGAAGGCGAAGTAGTTCATAATCATCGCGGCCTGGCCGGAGATGAAGGCATCGTTCATTTCAGCATAGAAAGCATTGCTGGTTCCGGGAGGGGCAAACTTGTAGAGCTCACGGTAGAACGTCAAAGCTTCTACAGCCTTATCGGAGTTGACAACACCTTCCACTTCAAAGGTCTCCGGGTCAAACCAGTCAGCACCCCAGGAGAACATGACGTTCTCGTAACCCATGATCATGCCATCATAATCTTTCTGGGTATAGACGCCAACACCGTACTTGACACCGTTTTTCGGGTTATCGGGGCGGGTGAAGAATTCAGCAATATCGCGCAGTTCGGCCCAGGTTTCGGGGGTCGCCAGCTCATAGCCGTATTTGGCCTTGAAAGCATCCATTTCCGCCGGATCTTCGAACAGGTCTTTGCGGTAGGCCCAACCCACAGCATCACCCTCGGTGGGGTATGCCCAGTAGGTGCCGCTGCCAACCGGATATTCACCGTAATATTTCAGCGTGGCTTCGGTCACGGTCTGATCAATGCCATTGGATTTCATGAAATCGGTGAGGTTGACGTAATGACCCTGGGTTGCACCCTGGCCGGTCCACTGGCTGTCACCAACCACCATGTCATACGTATCCGACTTGGCGGCCCACTGGGAAGCCATCAGATCGTAGAAACTGCCCCAGGGTTCTTGGACGACATTGACCTTGATGCCAGTTTCTTTTTCGTAGAGATTGCCAATTTCCTGCAGATAGTTCGCAGGATCCCATTCGGCCCACAGGATGGTGAGCTGTTTGACCGTGGGTTCAGTCACGGGGGGAGCATCGGTTGCAACGGGGGCATCGGTTGCAACAGGGGTTGGCTTGCAAGCTGTCAAGAGCAGGGCCAACAGGATCACAACATAGAACAGTTTTTTCATTTCCTCAGTCTCCTTGAATTGGTTGAAAAATTGACGAATACTGCCGGACACGAATTTTTTCTTTTGAATGAAATCACCTCCTTAAAATTCTGCTGACAACTGGTTCAAGAAATTTGACTTATCCAATGGTGGGTTGGGAAATGATCGCCTGATAAACAGTCGCAATGCCGCCCATGACACACGCATCACCACCATGATGGGCCAGGACCACCTGGGTACCTTTCCGGTTCCAGGGTAAGGCTCGTTTCTCAATTTCCGCCATTACCATCGGTTCCAGGAATTCCCAAGCATCACTCATGATTCCACCAAAAACGACCAGATCCGGGTTGATGACGTTCAACAAGGAAGCGATGCCGATTCCCAGGTAGGTGCCAACCTGTTCAAAGGCCGTTAATGCAACCTGGTCGCCTTGATGGGCGGCCAGGACGATCATCTCTAAATTTAATTCATCTACATTACCACCGGTCAAATCCCACAAAAGGCTTTGCGGATGGGCTTGCAGACCGGTCTTCACATAGCGGTAAAGCGCCCGCAGGCTGACTTGGGTTTCCCAGCAACCCCGGTTTCCACAACCGCACAATTCTCCCTGCGGGTCCATGGTGATATGCCCCAGTTCCCCTGCCATGCCGTTGACTCCGCGCAGCAAGTGGGTGGCATGCAAGATTCCGCCGCCCAGGCCGATTCCGGCGCTCAGGAAGAGAATATCCGGGTGCTGATAGGCAGAACCGAAAAAATACTCTCCAAATGTAGCCAGGTTGGCTTCGTTATCAATGAAAACCGGCGCTGAAAACCTGGATTGGAGAATCTCCTTCAGAGGCACATCACTCCACTTCAGGTTCGGAGCGAAGAGCAAGACCCCCGCCGAATGATCCACCAGGCCGGGAACGCCCACCGCCAGGCCCATGAATTTATCACCCACCTGGTTGGCACACACTTCACTGGCTTGTTGAATTTTGCTGATGAGAAGCTGCATCACCTCATCCACGGGGGCGCCGGGAACAGTCTTTTGAATGGATTGGAAAATCACCTTGGGGGAAAAATCCGTGCCAATAACATTGATGAAGTCCACCCCGATCTCGGCGCCGATGATGTAACCCGCCGCCGGGTTCAGCCTCAACTTCATCGAGGGGCGGCCCAGGCCGTTGATCGCCAGGCCGGCTTCTTGAATGAAATTACGGCGGATTAATTCACCCACCAGGCTGGTAACCGTGGCTTTATTCAAACCCGTTTTTTGGGCCAGCGCACTGCGCGAGATGGGCGCTTCCACGCGGAGATAACTCATAATCGCGGACAAATTGATTTGCCGCAACATGGTCTGATCTCCTGCCTGGTAGTCGGGTTCTTTTGCCATATCTACGCCAGGGTTCCTTGGGGGGAAGGATATTTTTAAAAAATTGGGAGTTGCTTTTTGAGGTTAAAATATTGTATCATTAGTTTATTGAATCAATAAACTAATGATAGCAAATTCAATTTTGTTTGTCAATAAGGAATTTCGAAAATCGAATGATTCTTAGATTCGAATTCCCTTGCCTACCTCTCACCCCCCTTCCGGCTGCAGCCGGTGGGCATCCTCCCTCGCCCCAATCCTCCACCACGTGCGTACTTCAAATTTCAGCCATCACATAAGGAGCAAGCCATGCAAACCAATTATCGCTTTTCTTTTGGGCCCTGGAATATTCACCCCGGTGAAGACAGCTTTGGCCCCGCTGTGCGGCAGGAATTTTCTTTTGCCGAAAAGCTGGAATTCTTCCGCCAATTGGGTTTTGAGGGCGTTCAATTCCACGATGACGACGCGGTCAGCAACGCAGATGACCCCTGGGGAAAGCAGGAGGCAGAGGCCAAACAAATGCGCCGCCTGCTGGATGAGCGCGGCCTGGTTGCCGAGTTCATCGCCCCCCGCCTGTGGGAGCACCCGTTGACGGTGGATGGCGCCATCACATCCAACTCCGCAGAAGCCCGCCAGTACGCCCTGGATCGCTCCAAACGCGCCATCGAAATTGCCCGCATCCTCGGCACCCGCAACATCGTCCTCTGGCCCGCCCGCGAGGGAACGTACGTACGCGAGTCCAAGGACCCGGTGGCAGCGGTGGGACGACTGGTGGAATGGATGAACGAGATGCTGGCCTTTGATCCGCAGATACGCATCCTGGGGGAAATGAAACCCAACGAACCCATGGACCATGCCTATTTGCCGACCACCGGTCATTTCTTGGGGCTGGCCAGCCTGACGGATGACCCACCCCGCGTGGGAACCCTGATCGAATCGGCGCACACCATCCTGGCCGGTTTGGACCCCTCCGATGAAATTGCCTACGCCCTCTACCACCAGAAATTGTGGTCCGTGCATCTGAACGATCAGAACGGCTTGAAGTTTGACGAGGATAAATCCTTTGGCGTGGTGGACTTGCGCCGGGCCTTCAACCAGGTTTGGGTGCTGGAACGCAACGGTTACGGGCAACACGGAGAATTCATCGGCCTGGATGTGAAAGCGCTGCGAACCCAAACCCGTGAGAATTCCACCAAACACCTGCGTAACAGCCGGGCTATTTTCCTGCGCCTGGTGGAGCTGGTGCGCTCGTTGGATGTGACCCGGGTGGAAGAATTGCGCGCGGCCCGCGATTATGAAGAGCTGGACCTTTTGATCATCAACCATCTGCTGGGTGGCTAAAATGCCCGATGCCGTTGTGGCCGGTCATATCTGCCTGGATATCATTCCAGATTTGAGCCGCCTGACCCCCGGCGCCTTCGATGCTGGCTTCCAACCCGGGCGGTTGGTTCAAGCCGGACCCGCCGCCATTACCACTGGTGGATCCGTCTCCAATACCGGCCTGGCCCTGCACCGGCTGGGGGTGGATACCCGTCTGATTGCCCGCCTGGGGGCCGATGAGTTGGGCAAAACCGTCCTGGAGAGCCTCTCCCGCCATTCCCCGCAGTTGGTGGAAGGCATGATCAGCAGCCCACAATCCAGCACCTCCTACTCCATCGTCATCAGCCCGCCCGGCAGCGACCGCCGGTTTATCCATCACCCTGGGGCCAACAACGATTTTTGCGCAGAAGATGTGAAAAGTGAAAGCCTGGCAGATGCCCGTTTATTTCATTTCGGCTACCCACCGCTGATGTCCACCCTGTTCAACCGGGAAGGCCAGCAACTGGCACAGCTCTTCCAACGGGTAAAGTCACTGGGCCTCACCACCTCGCTGGATATGGCCTACCCGGATCCCGAATCGCCGGCTGGTCAGGCTGATTGGCGGGCCATTCTGCGCAACACCCTGCCTTTCGTGGATATTTTCCTGCCCAGCCTGGATGAAATCCTCTTCCTGCTCTGGCGCAAGACCGGCCTTCCACCATCCCCTGCCCTGCTGGAGGACGTCAGCGCAGAACTTCTGGCGTTAGGCGCCCGCCTGGTGGTGCTCAAACTCGGAGATCGGGGGTTATACCTGCGGGTTTCCGCAGAACCTGCCTTGCAGGGCTTGGGGAGGGCTTGCCCGGCAGACCTGGCCGCCTGGGCCGGGTTCGAAGCCTGGCTGCCTTGCTTTGAGGTGGAGGTGGTGGGAACCACAGGCGCTGGAGATGCCACCATTGCCGGTTTTCTGGCTGCCCTGCTGCGCGGGCTGCCCCCTCAACAGGCCCTCCAGGCCGCCCTGGCGGTGGGCGCCTGCAACGTGGAAGCCGCCGATGCCTTCAGCGGCTTGCGTTCGTGGGAAGCCACTCTCGAGCGCATCCAGGCGGGGTGGCGGCAAAGGCCGGAGGTCTTTCAATTCAGCCGCAGGC
>CALESS010000483.1 GCA_937907495.1 uncultured Anaerolineaceae bacterium | reverse complement strand
GCCTTTCCTTGCAGGTGGGGTTGGTCACCATCTCCTTTGCCATCGTCATTGGCGGGTTGATCGGCGCTTTGGCCGGGTTTGTGGGCGGCTGGCTGGATAATGTCCTGATGCGCATCATGGATGTTTTGATGGCCTTCCCCAGTTTGCTGCTGGCGATTGCCATCGTTTCTGTGCTGGGCATTGGGTTAATCAATGCTTTGCTGGCGATCGGTATCGTTTCCATCCCGCGTTTTGCGCGCCTGATTCGCTCCACGGTGCTCCAGGTGCGGGAGTTGGAGTATGTCCAGGCTTCCAGGGCGTTGGGTGCCAGCCCGATGCGGGTGCTTTTCCTGCGCATCTTGCCGAATGCCATTACACCGTTGATCGTGCAAGGCACGCTGGGCATTGCAACCGCCATCCTGGATGCGGCTGCCCTTTCCTTCCTGGGGCTGGGCGCCGAGCCGCCTCGTCCTGAATGGGGCTTGATGCTGGGGGAAGAGCGCAACAGCATCTTTAATGCTCCGCACCTGGTCTTTTTCCCGGGCCTGGCGATTATGTTTACCGTTTTATCCTTTAACTTAATCGGTGATGGACTGCGCGATGCCCTGGACCCACGGTTGCGCGGTGGAGAATCCTCTTAAGGTGGAAAATAACATGAGCAAGAAAAAACTCTTCCTACAAATTTCATTTTCACTGGTGATATGGGCCAGCCTGATTCTTGCAGCCTGCCAGCCCCAACTACCTGGCAGCGGGCCGACCGTTGCCCCCACCTCAATTGCTGCTGCCGAATTTATTCCCCTGAAAGTGGCCGCACCCGATTGCAGCTATGGGGGGGAAATCCAGTCCATCGAAGCTGTGGACCGCTTCACGGTGCGCTTCACCCTGTGCCGTAAAGACCCGGCCTTCCTTTCCAAAGTAGCCTTCGGAACGTTTGCCATCCAGGATCAGGATTTTCTGGACGCCAACCAGGGCAGTTCGGTTTCCTTGGCGGAGCAGCCCAACGGCACCGGCCCTTATTTTGTCAAGGACTATCGGCGCGGCGAACAGTTGGTACTGGAAGCCAACCCAAATTACTGGGGCGTTCCACCCAAATCCAAGACGATTGTCTTCCGCTGGCAGCAGGAACCCGGTCAGCGCCTGGTGCAATTAAGCTCGCGCTCCGCAGATGGGATTGATAACCCATCTCCGGATGACTATTTCACCATCCAGGGCGATACCGGCCTGAAATTGTACAACCGGCAGGCTCTCAATATTTTTTATCTGGGCATGAACAATACCATTCCACCGTTTGATGATGAGCAGGTCCGCCTGGCATTCGCCCAGGCCATTGATCGCCAGCGAATTGTGGAGAATTTCTATCCCCAGGGTTCACTGGTTGCCGAACAGTTCGTTCCACCTTCCATTGTCCCCGGCTACACCGATAACCTGGCCTGGCATCTTTTTGACCCGGAAAACGCCCGCCTGCTGCTGGAAAACGCCAATTTCGATTTTGAGCAGGAGATACCCCTCTCCTTACGGGATGTCAGCCGGACGTATTTGCCGCTGCCCCGCCAGGTCGCACAGGAAATCCAGGCTCAACTGGCGGATATTGGGGTGAAAGTGAAGATTAACGTGGTGGAATCGGCCACTTTCCTGGATTCTGTGGCTGCCGGGAACGAAGGATTATTCATGCTGGGCTGGTCTGCCGATTACCCGGATGCCACCAACTTCTATGATTTCCACTTCACCGGGGCTTCAAAGAATTTTGGCAATGCTTATTCAGACCTGGAGACGGTCATTGCGAATGGCGGCAGCACAACCGATGAAAACGCCCGGAAAAATGCCTACGCCCAGGTGAATGAACTGCTGAAAACCCACATTCCGGTCATCCCGATTGCCCACGGGGCCAGCTCGGCGGCCTTCAAGGTGAACCTGCAAAACGTGAGCGTGGGACCTTTGAATGAGAATTTTGAAGAGATGAGCAGCCCAAACGATCAAATCATCTTCATTCAAAATGCGGAACCTATTTCTCTTTGGCCGGCAGATGAGACCGATGGTGAAACCTTGCGCCCCTCCCTGCTGATTTACTCCACCCTGGCCCGCTTTAAGCCGGGCGGAGTGGATGTCATCCCGGATTTGGCCGAGAAGTGGGAGCAGAGTGATGACCTGCTGACCTGGACCTTCTACCTTCGCCGCGAGGTGCGCTTCACCAATGGCGCCGCCCTGGATGCAAACGATGTGGTTGCCACCTTTGCCGCCCAGTGGGATGCCGCCAGCCCCAACCATACCGGAAACAGCGGCGTATTCGAATACTTTTTAGCCTTCTTTGGAGAGTTTCTCAACGCGGATCAGTAATTCGCCGGATGCGGAACCTTTCTTCTTCAACCGTATTACTCCCTCCTCCCCGCTGTGCCGGGGAGGAGGGTTTTTTGTGCCGCCCCTGGGGAGCAGGTAAAGCAATGGAGGCCGATTGATTCCGCACCAATCATTGCTATAATGAGCTTATGAATGGAACCATCGCTCTTTACCGGGCGTCTAATCTTTATGAAACCAGGGGAAGTTCTGTCTGCCTACGGCTGAAGGAGTTCGAATGAATCCAATTTCCGCTTCTCTAAAATCTTCCCGCCATCCGTGGCGGATCGCGCTGGGTGTTTGGATGATTATCAGCCTGGCATGTAGCCTGCCGGGGTTGGGGGGTAAAAGCACTCCATTGCCGCCGGAACCGACTGCTGCCGCACCGACTGCCAGAGCGCTGCCCAATTTACCTCCAGCCCTGGTGGAAACGAATCCCCTGCCCGCCAGTGAAATTGGTTTGCTGGCACCCCTGACCCTTTATTTTAACCAACCGATGGTGCGCGAGAGCGTCCAGGCTGCCCTGAGCCTTAGCCCGGCTGTGGAGGGTGTCTTCGATTGGCTGGATGACGCCACCTTGCGCTTCACCCCCAAAAATCCATTACCGGTGGATAGCCAGGTTTCCCTGACGGTAGGCAAAGATGCCCAGGCCCAAAATGGCATTCGCTTCACCCAGGAAGCCCGCGTGGTATATCACACACCTTCGGCATTGCAGGTGACCCAAAAAATCCCCGCTCCGAATAGCCTGGAAGTCAATCCGGTCACTCCGGTGGTGGTGGCTTTTAACCGGCCCGTGGTTCCCTTGCAGGCGGATGAAGGGAATGCGGGGCCACAGGCATTCCGCCTGGAACCGCGGGTGGAGGGCAAGGGTAGTTGGCTGAATACCAGTACGTATATCTTCCACCCGGCGCGGGGGCTGGCGGGAGGCACCACCTATACCGTGCGCATGGATCCCGAACTGACCAGCCTGGAAGGGCCGGGCCTGGCGGATGATCAATTGCTGGAATGGAGTTTTTCAACCTCCCTCCCCAGCGTGATCGCTTACGCGCCTGCCAGCAAGAGCCGCATCCTCTTGCAGCAAGAATTCAGCATT
>CALESS010000482.1 GCA_937907495.1 uncultured Anaerolineaceae bacterium | reverse complement strand
AATAGGCGGCGGGTGCCTGGCGGATTATGCCCGGATCGAGAGCGCAGGCCATCGCCAGGGGATCTGGCAGGGGCATGCCCGGCAGGTGGAACTTCTCTTTGAGAAAAGCGCTCATCTCCGCCGTGACCAGCGAAAACAGGCGGCTGTTTCGGCCGGGGATGGCAGCCAGTTGATCGCAGGTCTGCCAACTTAAGGGGTATTTCAGTGAAGTTTCCCAGGGGAGCAGGGTTAAGCGTTCAAACCCCGCCCGGAAAACCACCTGTGCTGCCTCCGGATCGGCATAGAAATTGAATTCCGCAACCGTCGTCTGGTTGCCGCGGGCTTCCACTGCTCCACCCATTATAACAACATGCGGCAAAATGCGCGGCAGGTCTGGCTCCAGCGCCAGGGCCAAGGCCAGGTTGGTCAGCGGCCCCAGCATCACGAGGGTGGCGCCGCCGCGGGGCACTGCCTGGCGGGCCTGTTTCACCAGGGCCACGGCGGCCAGGATGGGCTGCAGGGCTACCAAAGGCGCCGGCAGGGTCGCCGAAGCCCCTCCCAATCCATCTGTTCCCATCAACAGGGAAGGAAGCAGCGGTTCGGCAAAGAGCGGTACGGCAGAACCCGGAAAAACGGGGATTCCACTGCAGCGGGTATATTCCAGCACCTGGCGCACGTTGCGGTTGACCTGCTCCACGCCGATATTCCCATGGACGGTGGTGATGGCAATGATTTCGGCCTGAGGATTTGCCAGCGCCAACAGCAAAGCGATGGTGTCATCCACTCCAAGGTCGGTATCTATGATGAGGCCGGTCTTTTTATCATTCATGATTTCCGAGAAACTCCTCCAATTCGTCCAATGAGGGCATGGATGGTTGAGCGCCGGGGCGGGTGGTGGAAATGGCCCCGGCTGCACAGGCCCTGCGCAACACTTCCGGGGTGGGCAGGCCAGCGACCAGGCCGGCTGCCAGCGCCCCGTTGAAGGCATCGCCGGCGGCCACTGTATCCACGGGCTGCACCCGGAAGGGCGGGAGCATTTGCCCCCCTTGCGGGCTGCTCCAAAACGCGCCGCGGCTGCCCATTTTGATGACCACATTCGGCACGCCCCGCCGCTGCAATTCGTTTGCCGCCTGTTGGGCAGCTTCCGCTGTCTGCACCGGATGCCCCGCCAGCAGGGCGGCCTCGTTTTCGTTGGGGGTGATCCAATCCAGCAGGGGGAAGATCTCGCCCGGCAGGGGAATGGCCGGGGCGGGATCTAGCACCACCACCAGCCCGTGCTGGCGGGCCAGGCGGGCTGCGGCCATCACGCCGGGCAGCGTAGTTTCCAGTTGCAGCAGCAAAACCCCACCCGGGTGGAGGAGTGGACGCATCCGCTCCAGGTCTGCTTCCCCCACCTGGCCGTTTGCACCGGGAACGATGATGATTTGGTTTTCTGCCTGGTCATCCACGGTGATTAAGGCGATTCCGGAAGGCTGGGAGGGGTCCTGGAAGACAGCGTCTGTTTGCACCCCGCTTGCCTGGAGGCTGGCGAGGAGAGAATCGGCGAAGACATCCCGTCCCACCCGGCCCACCATCCAGGTGGGAGCGCCCAGCCGGGCAGCTGCCACCGCCTGGTTGGCTCCCTTGCCCCCCGGCGCGCTGAAGAAACCTTTGCCGGTTAATGTTTCACCGGGGCGGGGGAAACGCGGCGTGCGCACCACCAGGTCCATATTGATACTGCCAAAAACAATTACCGGATTTCGCAAATCTCCCTCCCCGGGATTTCAGACCTTCTGCATCGGTTTAGAAGTCTCGCCATTTTCTTCTTTGATGCCGTGCCGCCGGATCACGTTATAGGTAAACTCATAACGGTCGGCGCGGTAAATAATCTTGGTATATTCCACCGGGCTGCCATCCACCAGGAAAGACGGCCCTTCCGTGATCACCACCGGAAAGCCGATCGGCACCTGCAAGAGATTGGCTTCATATTCATTCGCGGCGCTGCCCTTGATGACCCGTTCGCCATAGACGATGCGCAAATTGAGAACATCCTCCAGGTAGGTGTAGAGCGAACCGGTGACAAAATCTTGTTCATCCAACTGCGGACACAGGCGGTAGGGCAGGAAAGAAATATTAAGCGCCATGGGTTCGTTGTTGGCCAGCCGCAGGCGGTCAAGTTTATAGGCTTCCTCATTCGTGCGGAGTTGGAGCGCCCGGGCGATCTTGGGCGCGGGAATCACCAGCCCAAGGGCGATCATCAATGAGCCGGGAACCATGCCACGGGTGATGATTTCTTCCGAAAAGCTGGTCATGTTCAGCAAGCCTTCACGGGTCCGGGCGGGGGCCACAAAGGTGCCCTTGCCTTTGACCGTAAATACTTCGCCGTCCATGATCAGCGCATTGATCGCCCGCCGGGCTGTGTTGCGGCTGATGCGAAACTGGGCGATGAGATCGTTTTCGGAGGGGAGTTGGTCACCCGGGCGGAGTTCAGCGGATTCGATCATGGCGCGCAAAATCTCGCTGATTTGATAATAGAGCGGTTTGAAGCTGTCCCGATCGAGCGTGGTATGTAGATTCATTCAAAACCTATGGGGTTGTTGGGTTGTACCTACAAGTTAATTCATTATAGAACCTCTATTATTGAAAGTCAATATGTTTATGAGTCCAGAAGACGGAAAGGTGATGTATCTGCCTCCCCCGCAGCGAATTACCCGGCCCCCATGGCTACGAAGGTTGATTACCGTTGGAACGCCCGACTCCCTTATCCTCATACATGCGGTCATCCGCCAGCTTGAACGTGTTGTGAATTTCACCCGGTTTGTTTGCAGTAGCCAGGCCAATGGACATGCGCAGGCGGGCCGGGCCTTCTTCCGGTTGCTCTGCCAGGGTCTTGCGCAACCGGCCAACGATCCCGGCGGCGGATGTTTCATCCGTTTTCGGAAGTAATATGGCGAATTCATCCCCGCCGATGCGGGCTGCCACATCCTCGGCCCGCAGGATAACCCGTAAAAGAGTGCCTGCCAGCCGGAAAAGGTCATCCCCCACCGCATGACCAAATTGATCGTTGGTTTTCTTCATCCCATCCAGATCAATCATCACGATGCTGACCGGGTAAAGGCGGCTTTTCTCCAGCCGGGACATTTCCGCTTCAAAAAAGGTGCGGTTATAAAGCCCGGTCAGGGCATCATGCGTCCCCAGGTAACGTAATTCTTCCTCGGTGCGTTTGCGGTCCGTGATGTTGCGGAGGATGGCCAGCCGCCCCGAGACCCGGGAACCGGAGGCCAGGATGGGAAAGATCTGCACTTCGTAGTAGTAGGTTTCATGCGGTTCCTGGATTTTGATTTCCCCGCGCGCCTGGCTGGCCCCGCCATAAAGATGCAGCACCTCGGGCCAGCGGGCCACCACCTGTTCAATGGGTTGTCCGATCACTTGATCCAGGGTCTGCTCCACCAGCTTACAGCCGGCAGGGTTGATATCCACCAGGCGGTTTTTCGCATCCATCACCAGGATGGAATCCTGCATCTTGTCAATGATGGTGGCCCGGGCAATCGGCACCACTTCCACCAGTTGCACTTCCATCACCCCCAGCAGAATCACCAACCCGGAGTAGAGGAAAACCAGGGGAGTCAGGTTTAGATCTGGAATAGGGGTAACGCCCAATAAATAGAGATCGGTGAAGATTTGCGGGGGCAGCAAGGCAGCCACCATCATCAAGGACTGCCGCCGGTACAGGCGCGGTGCTCGAAAGGCAAACTCCACCAGCATCACCAGGGCCGGGGTCAAAATCAGGTTGGCCAGGATGGCTGCCACCAGAAACCAGGGACCGTTCTTCACCGCCAGGTGGGAAACCCCGTTTTCCACCACCAGGTGATAATCATGGCGGAAGAGCGTATGGTAATGCCCGGTCACAATCACCAGGATGGTAATAATGGTGAATATTCCCGCCAGGCTCATCGCGGCGCGATAAACCCGCACCCGGCCCGTGAACTTCATCGCCAGCGAAAGCACTGCCACCGGCAGCAAAGAAATGGCAATATATTGCAGGTTGGAAAAGAAGATTTTGGCTTGCAGGTCGTCAGCGGCCAGTTCCAGGGCAAAACAAAAGGACCAGACGCCTGCCAGCACTAAAACATTGGCAAAACGGGGGGTAAGGGATTTATGGCTGGAATCGCGCCAAACATATAACGCCAGGCCCGCCATCAGCGCCGTGGAGAGCATTAATGCCAACACATAGGGTGTGTAGGTAAAGGTCATCACATGTTCAAAATTTCTCCTCCCAAATAATCAAACCATAAATGATTTCATCATGGTAACAAAAAGCGGCCTGTTTTTCAATCCTTTTCGTTAATTCGGTCTTAAGCCTTTTGAAAGGTGGTACAGGCTCCCGCGCCCTTCACAACCGGTATAATTATTTTATCCATTTTCAGCGCGATCAGGAGGTTCCCCTCGATGCAACCAACCCCCGGCAATTGTTCCTGGCTCCACGACCTGCTGCTTGTGCGCACCCGGGGCAAAGGACTGTATGAGATCACCCATGAGGTTGAGGAGCGTTTGCGGCTGCAGCCCGGAAGTTTTGGCCTGTGCCATCTTTATCTGCCCCATACCAGCGCCTCCCTGTTGATTAACGAAAGCTACGACCCCAGCGCCCGGCGGGATCTGGAAAGCTTCCTGGAACGCCTGGTGCCTGAAAACCAGGCCTGGATGAGCCATACGCTGGAAGGGCCGGATGATTCATCCTCGCATTTGCGGGCCGCATTGCTGCCCATCAGTCTCAGCATCCCCCTGGAAAAGGGCCGGTTGGCGCTCGGCCGCTGGCAGGGCATCTACCTGGTGGAGCACCGCTCTGGGGGCCGCGAGCGCCAGGTTCGCCTGGATGTTTTACTTTTTCACACCGGCGAGCGGGAAAGATGATCACCACCCGCCTGGCTGAACCCGCGGATGCAGAAGTATTGGCCCGCCTGCGCTGGGATTTCCGCATGGAGCTGCGCCCGCCGGACGCACCCGAACCCCACTCCTGGGCAGAGTTCCGCACGGCCATGCTGGAATTTCTAAGCGGAGCGTTCGCCAGCCGCAATTGGGCCATCTGGCTGGCGGAAGAGGAGGGGCAAATTGTGGCTCAAATCTTCATCCGGCGCATCGGCAAGGTGCCCAACCCGCAGGAACTGCATGCCGAAATCGGTTATGTCACCAATGTCTATTGCCGGCCCGCCTGGCGCAACCGAGGGGTAGGCTCGCAACTGATGCAGGCGGCTCAAGAGTGGGCCCGGCAAACCGGCCTGGAATTGCTCTTCCTCTGGCCCAGCGAACGCAGCGTGCCTTTTTATCTGCGGCATGGCTTTTGCGCGGAGAATGAGATGCTGGAATTATTGCTGACAGAAGAGTAATGGAGGTTTTAGGGGGTAGCGGTAACCGTCGGGGTAAGGGTGACGAGGTAAATTTGCAGCGTCCAGCCGATGCGGCCCTCTGCATCTTGAATTTGCAGCCACAAATGGCCGCCATAAGATTGCACCCCGTTCAGAATGGTGATCGGTTGGCCGCGGAATAGCAGGCCGATCAACGGCCCGCCCGGGTACTGGTAAATGCCCACCGAGGGCTGGGTAGCCCAACGCACCACGCCCGCCGCTGGGGTGGCGGTCGCCGTGGCGGTGGCGGTCAGGGTTGCCGTCTGGGTGGGCGTGGACGAAGCGGTGGGTGTGGAGCTGGGCGTGGCGCTCGGCGTGAGGGTGGCAGTGGGGGTTGGGCTGGGGCCGGGGGTCAGGGTGGCGGTATTGGTGGGCGTCCGGGTGGGGGTGGGTGGAATGAGCGGATCAAGCCGGTCGGCATACACCTGGTTAACCCGCAGAGACACCGATTCGTCCAACCGTTTTACCAGGGCTTCCTGCAATGCCACCACTTCCTCGTAATGCAGCGTCTGGCGGGTACGCAGGGTAATTTCCAAATCCAGCCCGGCTGGCAAGCGGCTGGATTTTAATTCGTCCAAATCCACCCCCGGGATTTTCGCCAATTCCGCCTGCACTGCCTCCTGCACCCGGCGATAATCTGCGGCCTGGCGGAACAACTGGTAACTGGTATAGCTGAGCGGGATCAGCATGGAGCCGGTAATCAGGGCAGCCAGCCATAAGCTGCGCGGCAGCCTGGATTTTCCGTTGGGATTGGAAGGCCGGAAACCGCGGATGAAGAACACCAACCCCGCCGCAAAGGAAATGGCAATGGCATTGGTCAGGAAGAGCAACAACGCCCCGCCTGCCATCATCCATTGTCCCAATGCCACGCTGATGCCAACCGTGCAAACCGGCGGCATGAGGGCGGTGGCAATGGCCACACCCGGCAGGGCGGCCGAAAGTTTGGGGTTGGTGAGGGCATACGAGGCCGCCGTACCCCCCGCCAGGGCAATCACCAGGTCAATCGGGCTGGGGTGGGTGCGCGCCAGCACCTCCCCCGGAATATCCGCCAGGGAGATGAACGGCAGCCATTCATTGAATTGGGCCAACAGAAAGGAGAGCAGTATCGCCAGCAGACCGCCCCGCACCAGGGCGGAGGTGGATTTGCGCAGGATGAGGCTGTTACCGGTCACCATCCCCAGCCCCAGGGCGAGGATCGGCGACATGAGCGGAGCCACCAGCATGGCGCCGATGATGACCGCCGCCGAATCGGTGATCAGACCCAGCGTGGCAATCGCCCCGGAAAGCACCACCAGCAGGAAATAATCAAACCCGGGGGAGGCGTTGCGGGTGATTTCCAGCATCACCTCGCTCCGATCCGGGGTGGAAAGGGGTGGAATTATTTCGTGCAGGGGGCGGAAGAAGGGCTTTTTCATATTTCGAGTGTGCGTATTCATTATACAGGCGATCCGGGTGGAGGGGGTAAGTTGGTGATGGGGAAACGGGGCAGGGGATTTGTTTGCGCAGGGAAGATTCCCCCTTGACAAATCAATAATACAATTATACAATTCATTCAATTATACAATGATACAATTTAGAGAGGAGGAAGCCGTGTGACTAGAAAAGCCCTCAACCTTCAGGTTGACCTGCGTTCGGAGATGCCGATTTACCTGCAAATTGTCGAGCAGATTCGCCAGTTGGTAGCCAGCGGAGAGCTTCAGCCGGGTGACCAGTTGCCCACCATGCGCCTGCTGGCAACGGAATTACGCATCAACTTCAATACGGTGGCCCGGGCTTACGGTATTCTGGATGAAGCCGGGCTGATCTCCACCCAGCAAGGCCGGGGCACTTATATCTGGGATCAACCCTCCCCGGAAGCCAGCCAGCGCCTGCGGCTGGAAAGCCTGCAAGCCCTCACCCGCCGCCATCTCAACCAGGCCGCCCGCCTGGGGTTCTCTCCCGCCGAAGTGGCGGAGCAATTTCAAAGTCAACTTGCGCAGTGGCAGGCCGGCAGCCCGCCGCCGGCGGAAGAATAATCAGAATTTATAATCCCTAGGAAGAGGAAGAAAAATGAGACCCAAAAACGAAAATGCCAGTGGTCAGTCGGATTTAACGCAGCGACTGAGTACCGCCCAGCAGGCACGCAATGCCCAAATGGCAGCCATGCACATCAGCCCCATCGGCATCCTGGTAGCCACCATTCTTTACCTGGCGGGCATCCTCGGTGCGGTGTTAATGGATGGCCGCGTCAGCGACAGCCTGGTCGGAGTATACGTAACCCTGATGATTTTACTGGGGGCTTTTTTCCTGTTTGCCATCAAGATCGCCAAACAATGGGAGAAAGCGGTTGTGCTGCGGTTGGGCAGGTTCCGCGGCCTGCGCGGTCCCGGTTTATTCTGGATTATTCCGCTGATTGATGCCATCCCCACCTGGATTGACCACCGGGTGATGGTTTCCCCCTTCAGCGCCGAAAAGACCCTGACCAAGGATACTGTGCCGGTCAACGTGGATGCCGTGCTCTTCTGGGTGGTGTGGGATGCGGAAAAAGCCTCGCTGGAAGTGGAAGATTACCAGGTTGCCATCACCTGGGCGGCCCAGACGGCGCTGCGCGAAGTGATCGGTCAGATGCCGCTGGCGGATATCCTCGTCGGCCGCGCCAAGATGGATGCCGATTTGCAGCGCATCATTGATGAGCGCACCGCTCCGTGGGGCATCTCCGTCCAATCGGTGGAAATCCGAGACGTCATCATCCCGGCTGCCCTGGAAGAAGCCATGAGCCGCCAGGCCCAGGCCGAACGCGAACGCCAGGCACGCGTCATTCTCGGCGAATCGGAATTGCAGATAGCTCACAGCTTTGCCGAAGCCAGCGTTGCCTACAAGAATAATCCGACCGCCCTGCACCTGCGGGCGATGAACATGCTCTTTGAAGGTCTCAAGCAAAAAGGTGCCCTGGTGATTGTTCCCTCCAGCGCGGTGGATACCATGAACCTGGGCGGCATCTCGGCGCTGACCACACTGGCGCAGCAAAATCTGCCGCCGGAAGAGACCGCTGAAATTTAATCCCCCAATGTTTCACGTGAAACATTGACGGAATCCGGAATTACTGATTGTTTCACGTGAAACATTTTCAAATTGTGAAGGTTATGGAACAGGAAAAACTATGGAAACGATCATCCAGGTGGAACATCTGACTCACCGTTACGGCAACCGCACAGCCATTGAAGACCTCTCCTTCCAGGTTAGCCGCGGCGAGGTGCTGGGTTTGCTCGGACCCAACGGGGCCGGAAAAACCACCACCGTGCGCCTGCTCAACGGCCTCTTTGCCCCGGTGAATGGCCGAATCACCGTCCTCGGAATGGACCCGGTCACCCAGGGGGAAAGCGTCCGCCAGCAAACCGGTGTGCTGACCGAAACCCCGGCCCTCTACGAGCGCCTCTCGGCCCGCCAGAACCTGGCGTTCTTTGGCGCACTTTCCGGCATGAAGCCGGCGGAAGTCCAGGCCCGCACGGAAGAGTTGTTGTCCTTCTTCGAGTTGAAGGATCGGGCGGGCGAGAAAGTGGGCGTGTACAGTAAAGGCATGAAGCAGCGGCTGGCCCTGGCCCGCGCCCTGCTGGCTCATCCCCAAATCCTCTTCCTCGATGAACCCACCTCCGGCCTGGACCCGGAGGCCGCCCAACAGGTGCATGGTCTCATCCGCAGCATCCAGCAAAAAGAAGGCCGCACGGTATTGCTCGCCACCCACCGCCTGGAAGAAGCCGAGCGCCTGTGCGACCGGGTTGCCATCCTCAACCGTGGAAAGTTGATCGCTTTTGGCACCCAGGCCGAACTCAACCAGCGCGTCGCCCCAGGGTTGTGGGTGGAGATTCAATTCCTCTCCCCGCCAGAAACGATTGTGGTGGAGACAACCCGCCAATTGTCCGGCGTGATGGCTGTTCATCCATCAGAATCCATCTGGCGGGTGCAGGTGCAAAGCCAGGAGATTGTCGCCGACCTGGCGACGCTGTTGGCAGCCAGCGGCTGCCGCTTGCTGCGCATTCAGCCAGAACAAATCTCCCTGGAGGAGATCTACTTTTCGCTGCAAAATAATCACGGGGAAGGTGTCCGATGAGATGGAATATTGTGGCTGCCGTAGCCAAAAAAGATTTACTGGAAGTACGTCAAAATCAATCCGCCTGGCTGGCGATGCTAATTCTGCCGCTGATGCTGGTGGTGATTCTGCCGCTCATCATGGGAATCACTGCTAACAGCGCCTCCGCACAGATCACCAACGACCCGGATGTGGAAATCTTCATGGCGCAAATGCCGGCTTCCATCAGCCAGTACGTGGAAGGCTTGAACGCCAATCAGACCATGGTGGTGGTGATGCTGGGGATGTTGTTCGCCCCGATGTTCCTCATTATGCCGCTGATGTTTTCCTCCATCATTGGCGCTGAATCCTTTGCCGGGGAACGTGAGCGCAAGACGCTCGAATCCCTGCTTTATACCCCCACCAGTGATAGTGAACTGTTTGTTGGCAAGATCCTGGCGGCTGCCATCCCGGCGCTGCTGATCACCTGGGTCAGCTTTGTGGTCTACATCCTCGTCCTCAACGGCTCTACCTATGGTTTGATGGGCCGAATCTGGTTCCCGCTGCCCACCTGGTACCCGCTCATCTTCTGGATTTCTCCAGCCCTCAGCCTGCTGGGGGTAGC
>CALESS010000481.1 GCA_937907495.1 uncultured Anaerolineaceae bacterium | reverse complement strand
TCAACCATACTCCGGTTTTGGCGTCTCGGTGGCCGGGCTGGGCGATGTCAACCAGGATGGTTACGAAGATGTGGGCGTTGGTGCGCCGAAATATTCAGCAGGGGAGAGCAAAGAAGGCTCAGCGTTTGTATACCGCGGCAGCAACATTGGGGTAGAGCAGATCTTTTACTGGACGGCTGGGGGAGACAAGGCGGATGCCGATTTTGGCGCTTCCCTGTGCGGAGCCGGAGATGTGAATGGAGATGGCAATGCGGATGTGCTGGTTGGATCGCCGTTATACAAGGAAGATAACCGGATCGTGATGGGCAAGGCGATGGCTTATTATGGAACCCAGGCCGCAGATGCAACCAGGTTTCTCGTATTTATTCCAGCAATTATTCGATAGTTTATTTTTATTGAAATATCACGGGTGAAAAAATGGCACAACAAACCAGACAAACATTATGGCAAAAGATCGGCAATACCGGCAAGACCTCCGGCGATGAGCGCAGCCGGATCTTACAGGTGGCCAACAGCCTGGTACTGCATCTGCACCCCACCAGCGTCCCGGCGACTGCATTGCGCTTTCGCTACACCTGGGGCCTGGGCGGCATCAGTGCGATTTTGATGGTAATGCTCGGTTTGACCGGTGTCATGCTGATGTTTCGCTACGATGCCCGCCTGCAATATGCGTACCTGAGCATCCAGCAGTTGGAAACCGAAGTCATCTTCGGTTCGTTGATTCGGGCAGTCCATCATTGGTCGGCGAATTTACTGGTCATCACCAGCTTTCTGCATTTATTGCGGGTGTTTTTCACTGGCTCATACAAACATGGCCGGACGGTCAACTGGCTGGTGGGGATTGCGCTTTTCGTCCTCTCGCTGGCATTGAACTTCACCGGTTACCTCCTGCCGTGGGATCAACTCTCCTACTGGGCGATCACCGTCAGCACCAGCCTGGTGGCCTACGTTCCACTGGTGGGGGATAGCATCAAGACCTTCTTCCTGGGCGGTCCGCAGGTGGGGCAGGCGGCGTTGAGCAACTTCTATGCGATGCACGTGGTGTTCTTCCCGGCGATCGTTATGGCGCTGCTGGGCTACCACTTCTGGAAAGTACGGAAAGATGGCGGCATCACCCAACCCGTTGTGAAAGATGACCAGCCAGTCAAACGACTGACCACCATCCCGCACCTGGTGAATGTGGAATTGGCCGCCGCCCTGGTGGTTTTCACAGGGGTGATGATCTTCTCCATGTTTACCCCGGCGCCGCTTGGGCAGATCGCCAATCCGATCACCTCGCCCAACCCGGCAAAGGCGGCGTGGTACTTCCTGGGATTGCAGGAATTGCTGCTGCACATGCACCCGCTTTCCGCCCTGGGCCTGGTGGCGCTGGCGGCAATCGCCCTCGTCTCCGTGCCGTGGATTGACCGAAATGCCAAAGACATCGGCGTCTATTTCCGCTCGGCGGTCGGGAAAAAATCCGCCCTGTTTGGTGCGATCTTGGGCTTCAACCTAGCGCCGATCCTGGTGGTGCTGGATGAATACTGGATTGACCTGGCTGGATGGATGCCAGGTGTACCGGTTCTCATTACAACTGCCCTCATCCCCTTTGTGGTCACCGCCGGGTTCTTTGTGCTGGTCTACTTTGGCTTGCGGCGAACCCAATTTGTCAAAGGGGAGCTGACCAATCATAGTGAAGCCTTACTGGGCGTGTTTCTCTTCTCCATTGTCGGCTTGATTATGTTGACCATCATTGGAATTTTCTTCCGCGGCGCCAACATGGCCCTGGTACTGTTTTATTAAGGTTGAGGAGTTTTGAAATGAGCGAACAACATACCATCCAAAACGAACCCATGAACCCCGACCGCCGAAATTTTCTGGCGCTCAGCCTGAAGGTTCTGGCAGGGGTCGCTGCACTCGAACTGGGAGCTGCCGGAATTTTGTTCCTGCGGGCTCGCAGCCTGGAGGGCAAATTTGGAGGCATCATCACCGCAGGGGAACTTAAGAACTTCCAACCGGGATCTGTGATCGAATTCGATGAAGAAAATTTCTACCTGCTGTGCTTTGAAGGAAACGGATTTATGGCGGTGTATCGGCGCTGCACGCACCTGGGTTGCACCGTCAACTGGATGCCCGGCAAGGATAAATTCTATTGCCCCTGCCACGCCGCCAGTTTTGATCACAATGGCGAATCGGAGGCCACGGTGGCACCCCGAGCGCTGGATACGTTCCGGGTTTTCCTGGATGAAAACCTGGTCAAAGTGGATACCTCCCAGGTCCAGATGCGGGAGCATCACCTGGCAGAACATATTACTTACCTGAACGAATAGCGAGCATAGAGGTGATGGAATGAAGAAAGTCAATTGGATCAGCCTGGCAGCACTTCTCATACTCGTCGTGATCATCCCGTTGTACGGATTTACCGAAAAGCAACGGATGGCGGATGCCAAACTTCATTTGCAGGATCAATATGTCATGGATGGCATCAACATCTACGTGGATAACTGCGCTTATTGTCATAACGCAGATGGCAGCGGGGTGGGGATGATGCCCGCCCTCAACCGGCCCCAACTGGCAGAGGCGGCTTCGGATTTGCTCTTCAAGACGATCGCCCGCTCCACCCATGGAACGGCGATGGCTGCCTGGCATATTGAAGAGGGCGGTCTTTTCACGGATTACCAGGTGAAAGAATTGGTGGCGCTGATCCAACATGGCGATTGGACCGTTGTGGAGCGGGTGGCTGCGGTGCGCGGGTATGTTGTACCACAGGAACCGGAAATCGAGAGTGGGCTATCC
>CALESS010000480.1 GCA_937907495.1 uncultured Anaerolineaceae bacterium | reverse complement strand
CCATAGCGATGTTCGCGTCCTGGCTTATGCCAACCGCACCGCCCATCTCCCCCCCGAACTTATCACCTGAAGGCCCCGCCCTCGCTCAAAAACCGGGAAGAACCGCTTTCCCAGCATCCCGGGGCCGGTCAGGTTGCCTCTACAGGCCCAACAATCCGCTTACATACGGAAAAAACAACCAACCCAATGCCAGCAGCAGGATGAGTGCCCCGCTTAGCATCAGCTTTCCCACCTCCGGCGCCTGGCGTTCCAGCACTGATTCGGTGGGCTTATCCGGGTTGTAATAGACGACCGTTTTGCCATCGGGGGGGTAAATGGCCAACTTCTCCATTGCCCGGCGTTGATTAATGCGCATCGGACCGAAGCATAACCGCTTGCCCTCATAAGGCGCACCCATGATTGTGTAGGTATATTCCACGTGGGGTTCGTAATCCACACCGCCGCGCCGGTAATGCTTTTTCAACCTGGTGGCGGTAACCACTCCCGATGCCGGGTGCCATTCCTGTGCGGCCTGCGCCTGGCGGCGATACAGCCAACCCCGCACAATCAGTGCCCCGCCAATCACAGCCAGGATCACCGGCCCAAGAATCGTCAGCCAAACTGTTTCGTTATTCATACACACCTCTCTCTCCCCTGTAATATCCTTATTATGCCACAGAATTTTACCGCCGAGGTGGTTTCACAGCCAATCATCCCGCAGAAACCGCTCCCCCCGATAAAAACCACGGAGGGAGGAAAAAACCCTCCGTGGTCAGCCCAAGCAATTCGTTAATCTTTTCCAATTTGATATTTTCCAACGATCGTAGAATAGCAAACCCGGATGAAGAAGTGATTTAGAAATGGTATATTTCCGAAGAATTCTCCCCTTCATTCTGCCTTCCCTTCGCGAAAACCCTCTGCAAACCTTCATAAGATATTCACAAGTTCTTCACACCTTTCCCGTACAATGGCCAATATCCATAAACCCCTTCCACTTCTTTTGGAGGTCCTTCTTCATGCGTCTCTCTCAGGCAAAATTTTTCCGCCGCAATAAACTCTGGCCGCGCACGCTGACCCAAATCTTTTTCTTTGCCCTCATCGCCCTGATCTCGATCAATCACACCCTGGCGGAAGCTGGAAAGGGTATTGCCTTTCTGTCCTCCGCCTCGCTGCATGCCTTATGCCCATTTGGGGGCGTGGTCACCATTTACCAGTACGTCACTACCGGCACCTTTGTGCAGAAAATTCACGAATCCGCTTTCATCCTGATGATCGTTGGGTTTCTGCTGGCGTTGCTCTTCGGCCCGGTCTTCTGCGGCTGGGTCTGCCCATTAGGCTCCATCCAGGAGTGGTTTGGCAAAATCGGGCAGAAGCTTTTCAAAAAGCGCCGCTATAACCACTTTATCCCGGCCAAAATTGACCGCTGGCTGCGATTTTTGCGCTATGGCGTGCTGGCCTGGGCGCTTTATATGACTGCCGCCAGTGGCAGCCTGGTTTTTGCAAAAGTTGACCCCTACCACGCCCTGTTTAACTTGTGGTCTTCGGAAGTAGCCATCGGCGGTGTGATTGTGTTAGGCGTGACCCTCGCAGGTTCCATTTTTGTGGAGCGTCCCTGGTGCAAGTATGCCTGCCCGTACGGGGCTGTGTTGGGCGTTTTCAACCTGTTCCGCATCTTCCGCATCCGCCGAGTCCCTGGCACTTGCAAACTGGATGGTGCTTGCAACGTCGTTTGTCCAATGAACATCATGGTCAGCGAGAAAACCATCATCCGGGATCACCAGTGCATCACCTGCCTGAAATGCACCTCGGAAAATGTTTGCCCGGCCGCCGGAACGGTGGATCTGGTTGCAGGAGGCAAGTAACATGAAACTCACATCCAAACCCCTGGCCGTCATCATCCTGCTGATCCTGTTCGGCAGCATCAGCCTCACCACTGCCCTGGGCTGGTGGAGCACCGAAAGCCGCAAACAGGCTGCCACCTTCCAAAGCGGTGAATTTGCCGGTCAGGCCAACCCGGCGGATATCCGCGGTTCCTATACATTTGGGGATATTGAGAACAACTTCCAGGTCCCGGCTGAAGACCTGGGAATTGCCTTCGGCCTGCCAGAGAATGTGGACGCTGCGGTTTACGCCGTCAAATCGCTGGAGGAGGTTTACGCCAACCTGCCAGGCGGCATCGAAGTCGGCACTGCATCCGTTCGCCTGTTCACCGCCCTTTACGCCGGCTTACCCTTTGAAATTAACGATGAAATATACCTGCCCCGCCCGGCAGTCGAACTGCTGCTGGCCAAAGCCAGCCTGACGGCCGATCAGGTGGCTTACCTCGAGGCGCACATGGTGGATCTGCCGACCCACTTGGTGTTGACAGATGTTACCCCCGCCCCCCTGCTGGAGGAAACCCACACCCCGGCTGAATCCGACCGCACGATCAAGGGTAAAACCACCTTTGCAGAAGTGCTGGATTGGGGGGTATCCCAGGCGGCAATTGAAAATGTGATTGGGGGAGCCATGCCCAACCGCCTGGTCAAGGTCAAGGATTATTGTACGGAAAATGGCCTGGCCTTTGAGACGATAAAAACCGCCCTGCAAACGGAAATCAACAAGCTGCCAGCCCCTTAACCGCCCAGCGGGAACCCCGAATCAACAAAAACCCCGGAGAAGCATGGGGCAGATTCTCCGGGGTTTTTCCTAACGCCCCTGTCAATTTGCTGTTTTTAAAAATTCCCGCTCCAGGATGGCGTATAAATACTCATTCGTCCAGGCATCCCGCCACCAGCGGGTTTCCCGCAGGGTTGCCTCGCGGGTCATGCCCAGGCGCTCCATCACCCGGGTGGAACGGTCATTGTTGAAATTGCAAAAGGCAACCACGCGGTGGGCTTTTAATTCATGGAAGGCATACGCCAGGACTGCCTGCGCCGCCTCGGTGGCATAGCCTTTTCCCCACTCCTCCGGATGTAATTGCCAGCCGATCTCCCATTCGCGGATTTCTGCCCAATTCAGGGTTAAAGTTAGCCGGCCGCACACCTGCCCGGAAGGGGGAACGGTGATCGCCAGCCGAAAGTGGGTGCGGGGGATGTCCAAAGCCCACCTGCCGGCTTTCTCGATGTAATTGAGCACTTCGTCCGGCGAGGAAATTGTGTTTTGCTCATAGGTGTGCACCTCGGGGTGAGATTGAATTTCAGACAATGCCGCGAAATCCTCGATGTGTAATTCTCGCAGCAGCAAACGTTCAGTTCGGATTTCCAAATTCACCTCACTTTTCTGGGGCAGCCTTCCCGCCCTCTCTCCAATTTTGTTAACTGCCTGCCTGGGGCTAAACTGCCCATAATTGATTATATAATGGGTTGGAGCCAGTTTTTTTTGGAAATTTATCCACTGGAGATGACCTCTCCCGCATGCAGACCCCCGGCTCGATACAATTCCGCGAAGGCTCTTTCATGACCTCTTTAAGGCTGTGGTTCAACAAAATATCCTCATCTCCCCGGGCAGTGCGCCTGGCATTGGCAGCATTTGCATTTCTGACCCGCTTGCTGCCGGGTCCGCGCACCATTGATGATTCCTTCATCACCTTCCGTTATGCCCGCAATCTGCTGGCCGGCCAAGGCTTTGTGTTCAACCCCGGCGAAGCCGTGCTGGGCACCACCACACCCCTTTACACCCTGCTGATGGCAGGGCTGGGGGCGCTCTTCGGCGGCATCCAGGCGGATTTTCCAACCATTGCCCTGTTTGTCAATGCCGTGGCCGATGCCTTCACCTGCCTGTTGTTATGGGAGATTGGCAAACGTCTGCGCATGGAGCGGGCCGGGTTCCTGGCAGGGTTGCTGTGGGCCGCGGCTGCTTACTCGGTCACCTTTGCCATCGGCGGCCTGGAAACCAGCCTCTACGTGCTCTTGCTAACTGCTTCGGCCTGGGCATTCCTGGCGGGCAAGCGCAAGTTGACGGCTTTGCTGGGCGCACTGGCCCTATTAACCCGCCCGGATGCCTTGATCTTGCTGGGGCCGCTGGTGCTGGGGCGCCTGATGCAGATGGGTAGAGAATTGCGCAAGAAGCCTCAACCTTCTCCAGTAGCCTCCTATATGCTGGAGATGGCTCTGTTCGTGCTGCCGGTGTTGGCCTGGTATGGTTTTGCCTGGTTGACGTTCGGCAGCCCCTTCCCCCACTCGGTCACGGCGAAACTGGCTGCTTACCGCCTGGAACCGAATGCTGCCTTAATCCGCCTGGTCCAGCATTACGCCACACCCTTCCTCCACCACAACCTGACGGGCGCAGCCCTCGGGGTCGGGCTGGGTCTATTCTTCTGCCCCTTCTTGTATGCGATCGGTGCCCGCCAGGCCTGGAAGGCCATCGGCTGGCTCTCGCTGCCGCTCACGCTTTACCCCTGGCTGTACCTCATCACATTCGCCATCCCCAACCCACTGATTTTCCGCTGGTATCTCACCCCGCCCCTGCCGCTGTATTTCCTGTTTCTGCTGGCCGGGCTGGATGAGCTGCTGCAGAGGCTCTTGAAAAGCCGGCTCGGTGGCTGGCGGCCGCGCCTGGCATTGAGCCTTGTGTTGGTCTTCTCTCTTGTTCCGCTGCTCAGTGAGTGGCGGCTGATGCTCGACCATGGCCCT
>CALESS010000479.1 GCA_937907495.1 uncultured Anaerolineaceae bacterium | reverse complement strand
TGCACATCATCGCCGGGGGCGTAGGTCCACAATTCGATGGCGCCCGTGGGCAGATTGCTGCACTCCGGACAGGCCTCCGCCCAAGTGGCGTAAGCCCCGCTGAAAATACCCTGCAGCCGGGAGCGCTCCATTTCCCGCAGGGGGTTATCCGGGTGGACAACCACCGCCAGGCGATCAGCGCCCACTTGGAAGGCTGGCCGGGTCAGATCAGCCGGGGCTTCCCAGCGCAGAAAAACATCGGCAGAGGATGTTGCAAGGGAGGCAGCGGAGATTTCGGTATAGGCGATTGCCTGGCCGGGCAGTGATTGCAGGCAATGGTTCAAGCCGGGGCCAAGCCAGCCCAGGGCGGGGGTGACTTCCACCTGCCAGACCTGCGGTGTGGGGATGGGTGGAACCGTCGCTACCACCTGGCAGGCGGCCAGGGTGAGCGCGAGCAACAAGGGGGCCAAGCGTTTAGCGGACATACGTAACCAGGATGCCGATGACGCCAAGCAGAACACAGTACAGGGCAAACCAGTTCAGTGAGCGCTTGACGAGGAAAGCCAACAGCCAGCGGATGGAAAAGTAGCCCACCACTGCGGCGGCGATGAACCCGGCCAGAATGACCGGCAGGAAACCAGCTGCAGGTGGGGCATCGAGCAAATCCTTGAGGCTGAATAGCGAGGCGCCGATCATTACCGGAACACTCATCAGGAAGGAGAAGCGGGCGGCGGTCGGGCGGTCCAGGTTTCGGAAGAGGCCGCCAGCGATGGTGGAGCCGGAGCGGGAAACACCCGGGAAGAGCGAGATGACCTGGAAAAGGCCGATCAGCAGCGCATCCAGCCAGCCCATGTCCGTCAGACTGCGGTTCCGCTTGCCGAGCCGTTCAGCCAGCAGCAAGATGGCGGCTGTGAGCAGGAGAAAAAAACTGGTGGCGCGTGGGCTGAGAAAAGCTGCCTCCACCTGGTCTTTGATCAACACACCGGCCAGGCTGGCGGGGATGGTCGCCAGGATCAAATACCAACCCAGGCGGGCCTGGGGGGTGGCAAAGGGTTGGCGCTGCCAGAGGGCAGCCAACCAACCGCGGATGATGGCCCACAAATCCCGCCAGAAGTAGGCGATGACGGCCAGTAAGGTGCCGGCCTGTACAAGCACATCGAAGGGCATGACCTGGGTTGAGGGAAACTGCCAGCCGAGGAAGTAGGGCGTCAACACCAGGTGGGCGGAGGAGGAGATGGGCAGAAATTCAGTCAGGCCCTGGATGATGCCGAGAAGGATCGCTTGAAGGATGGTCATGAATCTCCGTGGGAGGCAGGTTGGCGCCAATGAGCGAGGAAGTGATCACAAAAAGCCTGGTATTGCTGGTCGAAAATGGCCTGGCGGGCGCGGCGGGCAATTTCCAGCAGGGTGTGGATGTTGTGGATTGAAATCAGGGTTGCGGAGAGCATCTCGCGGGCAGAGATCAGGTGGCGGAGGTAGGCCCGGCTGAAGTTCTGGCAGGTGTAGCAGGTGCAGGTTTCATCCATGGGGCGGGGGTCGCGGGCAAAAGAGGCGTTCATCATATTCAGGCGTCCGGTGAAGGTCATGGCCGCGTGGTGACGCGCCAGGCGGGTGGGTAAGACGCAATCGAAAATATCCACGCCTCGCAGGATGCCGTTTACCAGGTCTTCCGGGGAGCCGACGCCCATCAGGTAACGGGGTTTGGCTTTCGGCAGCAGGTTGTTGACGACTTCCAATACGGTGTGCATATCCGCCTTGGATTCGCCAACCGAGAGGCCGCCGATGGCGTGGCCTGGAAAGCCGAGCGAGGCGATAAATTCCGCCGATTGGGCGCGCAAATCCGGGTATATGCCGCCCTGGACGATGCCGAAAAGAGCCTGATCCGGGCGGGTTTTGGCCTGCAGGCAGCGTTCTGCCCAGCGGTGGGTGCGCTGCATAGCCCGCTCGATGTAGGGGCGGTCATCCGGGGTGGCGCACTCATCAAAGGCCATGATGATATCCGCCCCCAATTGCTGCTGCACCTGGATGGAAGTTTCGGGGGTCAGGCGGCGGCTAGAGCCGTCAATGTGGCTCTTGAAGGTGACGCCATCCTCATCCACTTTGCGCGAATCCGATAGGGAAAATACCTGGAAGCCGCCGGAATCGGTGAGGATGGGGCGCGGCCAGCCCATGAAGTTGTGCAGGCCGCCCATCTCCGCCACCAATTCTGCACCCGGACGGAGAAAGAGGTGGTAAGTGTTGGAAAGGATGAGTTGGGCATCCAACTCCAGCAGGTGGGCCGGGGTGAGGGCTTTGACGGTGGCCTGGGTGCCGACAGGGGCAAAAATGGGGGTGGGGATATCGCCATGCGGGGTATGGAAGACACCTGCCCGGGCATCGCCGTCCTCTGCCAGTAATTCATAAGTGAAGAGTTCCATGCAGGGGATTATACCGTGAGAATGGGCAGGGTTGAGGGAAGATTATGGGTGGAGATGCCGTGAAGCGGTTGATTACCCGGCTGCCCGAGGCCTTGAAGGATGATGAAAGCCGGGATATACTGAATTGCCGTCCCTCCCGGGTTAGGAAGAAAATCTAAAACAAGGTTGGTTGTGATGCCAGTTAAAAAATGGATCAACATTGCAGAAGTAGCGCCCATCTCTCCGCAGTGTGCAGAGAATTTGGCCCGCTATGACCCCATTTTGCGCCAATTGCTCTTCAACCGCGGCATCACCACGGCAGAGGAAGCGGAACAGTATCTGTCTCCGAGTGAAGCCAGCCTGCACGATCCATTCTTGATGAAAAACATGGAGAGCGCAGTCCGCCGCATTTTGCAGGCCGTAGAGAACGGGGAGACGATCGCCATTTATGGGGATTATGACGTGGATGGTGTTACAGCCTCCGCCTTGCTGGTGCAGGTGCTGCGCCGGATGGGGGCCGCGGTGGAGCATTATATCCCCGACCGCCAGACGGAAGGATACGGGCTGAACAACGAGGCGCTGGATAAATTGAAGGCTGCCGGCTATACCCTGGTGGTCTCGGTGGATTGCGGGATTCGCTCGGTGGTGGAGGCGGAGTATGCCAGCCAGATCGGGTTGGATTTGATCATCACAGATCATCACGAGCCGGGAGCGGAGATTCCGGCAGCCTACACGGTACTGTGCCCCAAGCAGGCGGGTGATGAATATCCATTCAAAGAGTTGGCCGGGGTGGGTATCGCTTTCAAAGTGGCACAGGGATTGCTGGCACGGCGACCGGTGAATGGGGTGCGGGCGGTGGATTGGCTGGACCTGGCAGCGGTGGGGACCGTGGCGGATGTGGTGCCCTTGAAAGGCGAGAACCGCACCATCGTCAGGCTTGGCCTAAGCCTGCTCAGCCGCCGGCTACGGCAGGGGTTGCGCTCTTTGATGGGGGCAGCCGGGATTGAAGAGAGCCAACCGGTCAATACCTACCATATTGGTTTTGTGATTGGGCCCCGCTTGAATGCTTCAGGACGGATGGACACGGCTGAAAATGCCTATCAGATGTTGATGAGCGAGGAAGTGCAGGAAGCTGGCCGACTGGCGCAATTGCTGGATGATCAAAACAAGGAGCGCCAGGAGATCACGCGCCAGATCCAGGCTCAGGCCGAAACCTTCGTTTCCGGCGAGGATCCGCTGGTGTTTGCAGTCAGCCCCGACTTTAAACTGGGGGTGGTGGGGCTGGCGGCTTCCCGCCTGGTGGAGACTTTCTACCGCCCGGCAGTAGTGGGGATCATCGAAGGGGAAACCACCCGGGCTTCTTGCCGCTCCATCCCTGAATTTCACATCAACAGCGCGTTGGATGAAGTCGCCCACTTGCTGGAGCGGCACGGAGGCCATGCCATGGCGGCCGGCTTCACAGTGAAAACGGAAAATTTACCGAGCCTGGAAAAAGAACTTAAGCGAATCGCCGCGGAACGCCTGGCCGGGCAGGAACTGGCACCGACCCTGAGGGCGGACCTGGAATTGCCCCTGGTGGAGGTGCGCCCGGCGATCCTGGATTTACAGGCTCAAATCGAGCCGACCGGAGCCGGGAATTCCAGCGTGCGCTTTATCTCGCGCAACCTGAAGGTGACCAGAACCCGAAGAATCGGCAAAGATCAATCCCATCTACGGCTGACGGTGACCGATGGAAGGATCACCCATGATGCCATCGCCTTTGGGCAGGGGGATTGGGCGGATCAGATGCCGGAGCGGATTGACATCCTCTTCCGTTTTGAACTGAACGTCTTCAATGGGCGCACCAGCTTGCAATTAAATGTGCAAGATATCCGCCCCAGCACAGCTAATCAACAAAGCGATATTTGAGCAAAGCCCAAACTGCTTTAAAGGCGTCTTGAATCTTGATTTTTTTACCGTCCGAGTAATCACGGGGGTTGAACTCGATCGGCACTTCGTAGATGCGAATGCGGCGCTTGAGGACCTTGGCGGTGAATTCAGGTTCAAATTCAAAGCCGCGGGCATGTAACGGAATATCTTTGATCAGGCTGCGGCGAAACACCTTGTAGCCAGTTTCCATATCACTCAGGATGTTGTTGTAGAGGATATTGGTCAGGAAGGTGAGGAGCTTGTTGGCCACCATATTCCAGAAAAGAATCGGCCGCCGGGCAGCCCCCAGGAACCGCGAGCCATACACAATATCCGCGATGCCTTCTTCCAGGGGGCGCAAGAGGTGTGGATACTCTCGCGGGTCGTATTCGAGATCCGCATCTTGAATGAGGACGACTTCCCGGCTGGCTGCCTGGATGCCAGTGCGAACGGCGGCACCTTTGCCCTGGTTCCGCTCGTGCAGGATGACGCGAATTCCATCCTGGCCGTCCAACTCTGCCAGGATCTGGCGGGTCCCATCGGTTGAGCCATCGTCAATGATGAGCAGTTCGCTGACCAAACCCGTTGCCAGGACACGCCGGACAATCTCGCGGATGGTCTTGATTTCATTGTAAACGGGGAT
>CALESS010000478.1 GCA_937907495.1 uncultured Anaerolineaceae bacterium | reverse complement strand
ATCGGGTTGGTGGGGTTGGCGGGCTTATCGGCCTTGAAACAACACTATGAGAAAATCCCCACCGTCAAAATTTCAAGAATTCTGGCCCTGGAGGGGATGGCCTTCAGTTTGCTGGCTTTGTTTGCCTCCGCCATGGGATTGGATTTGGATCGAGCCCGCGCCGGATTGGATGGGGGAGTGGTGGGTTGGGGGCTGGCGACACCCCTGGGGCGAATCCTGCCGGATTGGATTGGCTCGATCGTTTACGGGTTGTTGCTGGTCATTTTTGGCTATTTTGGCCTGGGTTTGGATGATAGAATCTCGGCGTTGATGGAAAAATGGTTTGGCAGCCCGGTGGAAACGCCGGAGGTGGTCACCCCCCGCCCAGCAGTGCCAGCAGAGAAACCCAAACGGCGTGGGAAACCGCTGGAGGTAACCAGCAACCTGCCGGCATTTTCCCGCGATGAGCACCTGCCGCCACTGAACTTGCTCTTGAATGGACATGCCAGCCAACCGGATGAATTGCAAATCAAGGAGACGGCCCAACTGATTGTGGAAACGCTGGCGGAGTTTGGCATCCCCGTGCATGTGGCAGGGTACCGAACCGGACCGATTGTCACCCAGTTTGCGGTGGAACCGGGCTATGTGGAACGCATTGGACCGGATGGAAAGCCGATGATGCAGAAGATCCGGGTCTCACAAATCAGCAACCTGGCGAAGGACCTGGCCCGGGCGCTTTCTGCGGAGCGGCTGCGGATCGAAGCGCCAGTTCCAGGCCGGTCGTATGTGGGAATTGAAGTACCAAACTCTCGCAGTGCTTTGGTCCGCCTGCGCCCGATTTTGTAGAGTGAGAAATTCAATCATCTTGGCTCTGCCCTGGCCCTGGCCCTGGGAGAAGACGTGGCAGGTCAGCCGGTGGTGGCTGACCTGGTGCGGATGCCGCATTTATTGATTGCTGGTACAACGGGCAGCGGTAAATCGGTGTGTATCGCGGCCATCACCACCTGCCTGGCAGTGAACAACACACCTGAAAATCTGAACCTGGCGATGTTGGATCCAAAGATGGTGGAACTGGTGCGCTTCAATGGATTACCGCACCTGTTGGGCAAAGTGGAAACCGAAATCGAGCGGATGCTGGCGGTGCTGCGCTGGGGCCTGGCTGAAATGGACCGCCGCTACCGCCTGCTGGAAACTGCCCATACCCGCGACCTGGAAACCTACAACCGAAAAATGGAACGCCAGGGAGGAGAACGCCTGCCGCGCATCGTCATCATCATTGATGAGCTGGCAGATATGATGATGAATGCTCCTGACCAGACCGAACATGCCATTGTGCGGCTGGCGCAAATGGCGCGGGCGACCGGCATCCACCTGATCGTGGCTACCCAACGGCCCAGTGCCGATGTCATCACCGGGTTGATCAAGGCCAACTTCCCGACTCGCATCTCCTTTACGGTTGCCAGTTCCATCGATTCTCGCGTCATTTTGGATGTGAATGGGGCTGAAACTCTACTGGGGCGGGGTGATATGCTCTTCTTAAATCCGGAAGAAGGCACGCCGGTACGGGCACAGGGTGTGCTCATAACGGATCAGGAGATCAGCCGGGTGATCCATTTCTGGCAGAAGATGCTGAACCAGGCGCCGGATTCCGCTGCGCCTCCCTGGGAGGATTTGGTCGAAGGCAACGAAGATGACGAGGATGCGCTGATTGAACGGGCGATTGAGGTTGTTCGCAAGGTCAACCGGGCCAGCACATCTTTGTTGCAGCGGAAATTGCGGATCGGTTATCCGCGAGCTGCCCGGGTGATGGACATCCTGGAGGAGATGGGTGTGGTTGGCCCCAGCCAGGGGGGCGGGCGGGAGCGCGACGTTTTACTCTCGGATGAAGATGAAGATGATGAAGAGGAGCAATCCGATGATGTTTCTTGACATACCTCTATGGATACGTTAGGATAGATCGGTATTTAATCCCGCCTTGATTGTGTGAGAACATGAACCCACCCATGCCTGCCATTGACATTGAAAAAAAGACCCTGACGGATCATTTGCGTAAATTGTTCAAAGGGGTGGTTGAACCGATAGCCGCCTTTTTAAATCGGATCGGATTGAAACCGAATGTGGTCACTTACCTCGGCCTGCTCGGAAATACGATTGGGGCCTATTTGCTGGCAACCGGGCAAATTACCTGGGGCGGAATTGTCGTGCTGTTGATGGGGCCGGTGGATGCGCTGGATGGCTCCATGGCACGCTTGCGGGGTGAGAGTACAAGGTTTGGCGCTTTCGTGGATTCGGTCTCGGACCGCTATTCGGAATTGGTGATACTGGCCGGGCTGATGGCTTATTTTCTGCAACAGGCAAATTGGTTGGCTTGCGGCCTGGTGTATCTTTCTGCCGCCGGCAGCGTGATGGTTTCTTACATAAAAGCCCGGGCAGAATCGCTGGGTTTTGATGCACGGGTGGGCATCTTGACCCGGGCAGAGCGTTACCTGGTGTTGGCTCCCAGCCTGGTATTTAATTATCCCATGGTGGGTTTATGGATTTTAGCAGTACTCAGCAATTTCACTGCGGTGCAACGGTTCGCCTACGTACGAAAGCAGTGGTACGCAAGTTTGAAGAAAAATTCCCCGCTGGTTGAGGAGAGTAAACCATGATCATTGTGCGCGAAGGAATCGTTATTGGCGGCCGGCTGGTGCTCCATTTTTATGGCCTGATCATCATTTTTGGCGCGCTGATGGCTGCCCTGTATGCGGCCTATGAAGCCAGGCGGCGGAAGATCAACCCCGAATACATCTGGGATATGCTGCCCTGGGCTTTGATTGGCGGCATCCTGGGGGCGAGGTTGTGGCATGTGTTGACCCCCTCTCCATCCCTGGGGATCACCGCGGGATATTATCTCACCCATCCCCTGGATGCGCTGGCGATCTGGAAGGGCGGGCTGGGAATTCCGGGTGGAGTCATTGGGGGGGCGTTGGCAGTCTACATTTATACCCGCCGCAAGGGGTTAATCTTCCTGCAATGGGCGGATATGATCGCACCCGGTTTGCTTTTGGCGCAAGCGATTGGCCGGGTGGGTAATTTCCTCAACCAGGAAATCTACGGTCTGCCGACCAACCTGCCCTGGGCTATTTACATTGAACCCGCCCGCCGGTTGAAGGAATTTGCGGATGTTTCGTATTACCATCCGTTGTTCCTGTATGAAGGTTTGTGGAATTTGCTGAATATGGCCATCCTGATCTGGATCAGCCGGCGGTTTGCCAACCGGCTGTTGGATGGTGATCTGATCATTATGTACGCCATCATGTACCCGGTCACCCGCTTCACTTTGGAATTTCTGCGCCTGGATTCCTCGCAGGTGGCGGGAATTAACATCAACCAGACGGTAATGGGGATCGTTGCGGTCATTGCGACAATCGTTTTGATATTAAGGCATCAATTAACAAAAAAACGAAGCCCTGAAAGCGCCACATAACAGTATAGTTAAGTCCAACTGCCAAAAAAGTGGGTAAAAT
>CALESS010000477.1 GCA_937907495.1 uncultured Anaerolineaceae bacterium | reverse complement strand
TTGATGCCGCTGGCTACAAAATCCCCACCACCTGGGATGAATTAATCGCCCTCTACGACCAGATTGTGGCCGATGGTGATGCACCCTGGTGTATCGGTATCGAATCCGGCGCTGCCACCGGCTGGCCGGCCACCGACTGGATGGAAGAGTTCATGCTGCGCACCACCTCGCTTGAGAATTATGACAAGTGGGTCAAGGGTGAGCTGAAATTCGCCTCCCCGGAAGTGAAAAATGCCGCGCAAGTGATGTCTGACCTGTGGTTCAAAGACGGTTACGCCTACGGCGGCCGGGCAGCCATTGCCACCACCAACTTTGGGGATGCCCCCAAACCCATGTTTGATGACCAGCCGAAATGCTGGCTGCACAAGCAGGGTAACTTCATCACCACCTTCTTCCCGGATGGGTTGACTGCGGGTGTGGATTACGATTTCTTCTACCTGCCCGGAATTGATCCGGCTTATGGCAAGCCCGTCCTCGTGGCTGGCGACATCTATGCCATGTTCAACGACCGACCGGAAGTGCGCGCAGTGATGGAATACTTCACCACCGCCGCCTCGGTTGAAGGCTGGGTCAAAGCGGGTGGAGCCATCTCCCCCCATCTGGATAGCAGCCTGGATTGGTACACCAACGAAGTGGACCGCGGCGTGGCAGATATCATCCTCAACGCCACCTCCCTGCGCTTCGATGGTTCGGACCTGATGCCCGGCGAAGTGGGCGCTGGCTCCTTCTGGAAGAGCATGACCAGCTATGTCAGTGGTTCCATTGACCTGGATACCGCACTTTCTGAGATTGATGCGGCCTGGCCGAAATAAGATTTGATTTTCCCGGATGGGCAGCGAGATACTTTCCCTGCCCATCCGGGCTGTGCGCGGGATGATTCTCCCGATCTTCGTTCCTGGGAGGAGTGATTATGCAGGCTAAACAAGTTCGCGGCTCACTGATTCAGAACGTGTTGAAATGGTTAACCACCACCGTCGGACGGGTGGTTGTTGCAATCATCGTTCCCCTGGTTACGTTCGTGGTTCTCTGGCAAGGCTATATCTTTTTGCGGGATACCAATGCTCCGCAATTGGTTGTGGCCCTGGTTGCCATCGTCTGGGGAGTGGGTGGTGTGGCCCTGTTATATTACGCCACCAACTTTTTGGTCGAGAAATTAAACAAAGAATGGGTTCGCCGCTTGCAGCCGTTCATTTTTGTGGGCCCGGCACTGGCGATTTTGGCCTGGTTCCTGTTCATCCCCACTTTACGCACCCTGTACCTCAGCTTCCGGAGCGCCACCGGATTTGATTTTGTCTGGTTTAAGAACTATGTTTTTGCCCTCACCGACCGCATCATGGTGGAGGCGTTTCGCAACAACCTGCTTTGGATGCTCCTGGGCACCGGGCTTTCGGTAGGTTTGGGGCTGCTGATTGCCGTCCTGGCAGACCGCTCCCGTTATG
>CALESS010000476.1 GCA_937907495.1 uncultured Anaerolineaceae bacterium | reverse complement strand
CAACTTGTAAAATAATAAAACTGGCCTCGCTCCCATTTTTTCTACGGACATCATAGGCAACATCGAGTACCATTTTTTCTGGATTCTGGAATCTGAAGCCGGTTCCTAACACGTCCAAAAGATATAGCCAGGTTCGCTTGCTGTGCTCATTTTGCCATGGCTTTCGATCTTTGTCGTACTCATGCAAGCCGAAGAAAATCCCTTTCAGAAGATTTTCTTCTCGCAGTTCAATATGTTTACCCTCTTCAAAAAGTTCAACGTCTGTACCATAGATGAAGAAGGGCAAAAACCCGACAAACGTTGGCACGTAGAATCTTTTAGATATGGATGAATTTTCACCACATTCTTGCCAGACCAGTGTGTAATTGGGTTTGTTTTTCATTGGCATCATTCTCCAAAAGTACCTAAGGGCTTGGGTTGCCTGGGGGTGGGGAGTTGTGGCGAGTAAACAATTCCAACAGCTTGGTGGAGTTGACCTCTAATTGCACAAAATCCACTTTTATCAACTGCCAATAATTATAGCAAATTCAACAAAAAACGCCTTCCATCTCTGGAAAGCATAAACACATTCAAACAACCCTTATCCCTGCATCAGCGGCCTAAACTTCTATACATACATCCCACTCGGTCCGCAGAATAGATGTGAGAGTTTCAATCGAACGGTTTGCATTACTTGCGGGTGGGCGGGCGTGGACTCTGCCTGGGAGCCGGTTTAATTTTATGATAAAAAATCGCCTTAACGTGATTTCCTGCCCCACATTTAATTATACTTGTTCCCATATCCATACAACACAAAGAGCGCCTTCTAAATCTGAAAGGCGCTCTTTCTCATAAGGATTTCAGAATTTAACGCGCGCCCGCGAGCACCGGCCTGAACTTATAACCGTAAACGATAATCCCGGCGGAGGCATCATCGGTGCGGATTTTACGCGTCACCATTTCCACCGGCATACCGATTTGCACGGGCTGGTCGCCCAGGTCGGTCAGTTGGGCGGTGACCATCGGGCCTTCTTGCAGCTTGACCAGCGCCACGGTATAGGGGGTGGTATCTTCAAAGCCGGCGGGGGCATCGTGCATCACGGTGAAGGAGTAGATCTCGCCGCGCCCACTGAAGGCGTAGGGCGTGCGGGCTTCCTCGCCGCATTCCGGGCAGATATCCCGCGGGGGGAAGAGGTGGGCCTTGCAATACGGGCATTCTTCGCCGATCAGGGCATAGCGTTGTTTTTTTAATCGCCAGTGACGTGGGTTTTCCATTAAATTGCTCCTAAATTTTCCTTTGAACCACCGTGAGTTCGTGAATGAATTTTCTCCAAGCCACCGTGGTTCAGATGGTTTCTTGCTTCGATGCTAAGTTTATAAGCGGGAGACTCTCAATTCCTATCAGATTCGCTGCAAAACGTGGCTGACTGCCGTGGAGGCCGGGCCGCCCAGGCATTGCACCAGCCCGCGCCGGGCATTGGGGATCTGATTCTTGCCAGCCAGACCGCGCAACTGCAATACCGCCTCCACCACCTGGTATACTCCGGTCGCGCCAATCGGGTTGCCGCGCGCTTTCAGCCCGCCCATGGTCAGGATCGGTAGATCGCCCTTCAGCGCCAGCCGCCCATCGGCAGCCATCTTCCAGGCCTCACCGGGCGGGGCGTACCCCGCCGCTTCCAGGCTGAGGTAGGCGAAAATGGAGAAGGTATCGCACAGTTCGAAGAAATCCACATCGGTCGGTAAAATGCCCGCCTGGCGGCAGGCTTGTTGGATGGAGCGCCCGGCGGCCTCAAAGGCCAGGGGATCGGGCCGGTCGTGCAGGGCCAGCCGGTCAATCACGGAGCTGGAACCACTGACCCGCACCACGGGGTAGGGGTGGTGCGCTGGCAGCAGCGCCTGGCGGGTGAGCAGCACCGCCGCCGCGCCATCCGCATAGGGGGCCATATCGAACATGTTGAGCGGGTCGGAGTAGAATTCCGAGCCGTCATACACCTCGCGCCGGATGGCCTTCTGAAACAGGGCATACGGGTTATTCACCCCGTTGGCATGCGCCAGCAGGGGGATCTCGCCAAAGGCGGGGCGAGGCACGTTGTGCTCGTACATATATCGCTGCATCAAAATGGCAGCCTGGGTGACGGGCGTCATGCCCTGCACCATCTCGTAGTCGTAGTCCCCGGTCTGTGCCAGGGCGGCTTCCAACTGCGGGCCGATGGCGTCATTATATTTTTCCACTCCCACCACCAGCGCTACATCCACCAGGCCGCTGGCTACCGCCAGGTAACCTTGCCGAAAAGCCGAGCCGCCGGATGCCCCCGCCGATTCCAGGGTGTAGGCTTCAATACCTTCCAGGCCGCTCCATTCTGCCAGCAGTGCGCCGAGGTTGGCCTGGTGCGAGATCATGGAAGCCAGGAAATTCCCCACATACATCGCCTGTGGACGCAATCCGCCTGCATCTTGGCGGGCTGCCTGGATGGCGCGCACCGCCAGGGTGCGCAGCGAAAGCTCCCAGTGTTCGCCCACCGGGGTCTGGCCGATACCGGCAATCACCACATCACTCATGGGGGCCTCACTCATTCCAGGGCAATCTTGCCGCGCATACGTGCATACTCGGCGTAGTCAACCGGGGTGCGGCGGGCAATGTATTCGGCGGTGGCGGGAGCCAGGCTGCGGCGTTCAACCAGCGCCGGGGTGACGGTGATCAGGAAGGCATCCGACCCGGCGCCGGAGCCGAAGGAGACCATCAGGATGCGGTCACCGGGCTGGGCCACATCCAGGGTGGCGGTCAGGCCGATCATGGCGGCGCCGGCGTAGGTGTTGCCGATGACGGGCGAGAGCAGGCCGGGCTTGATCTGCTCGGGTGTAAAGCCCAGTAATTGGGCTGCCCGCTGCGGGAACTTGGTGTTGGGCTGGTGAAAGATGGCGTAGGAAAAATCCGCCGGTTTGAGGCCAAACTCATCCATCAGGTGCTGGCCCGCTTCGATGATGTGCTTGAAGTAAGCCGGTTCGCCGGTGAAACGGTGACCATGTTCCGGGTATTTGCGCTCGGCGCGCCGCCAGAAATCTGGCGTATCGGTGACGTAGGAGTAGGAGCCTTCGATGACCGCCAGGGATTCATCCGCCGGGCCGAGGATGTAGGCAGCCCCGCCGGAGGCGGCGGTGTATTCCAGCGCATCACCCGGGCGGCCCTGGGCGGTATCCATGCCGATCGCCAGGGCGTAGCGCGCCATGCCGGACCCCACCAGGCCCATGGCAGCGACCATGGCTTCGGTGCCGGCTTTGCAGGCGAATTCCCAGTCGCCTGCGGAGACGCTGGGCGCGGCGCCGAGGGCTTCGGCTACCAGCGTGCCCGTGGGCTTAACCGCGTAAGGGTGCGATTCCGAACCGACCCAGACGGCGCGCAGCAATTCCGGGTCAATTCGGGCGCGCAACAGGGCGTTGCGTCCGGCCTCGATGGACATGGTAACCACGTCCTCGTCCAGGCCGGCTACAGCCTTTTCCTTTACGGGCAGGCCGCCCTTACCGCCGGCCCAGACGCGGGCCACTTCACTGGCGGGCAGGCGGTAGCGCGGCACATAGGCACCGTAGCCGATGATCCCGACCGGGCGATCGGGTTTGAGTATTGCAGTTGGATTTGTTTCTGTCATTGTTATTTCCCTTTCAAGCGGTGGAACAAACCATCAGAAATTATAGAATTTATTCAAAAAAGAACTACAGAGACGAACTGGATTAATCGGCATCATTAATCCTTATGGATGAACCACTGAGACGCAGAGACGCTGAGAAAAGCTTGGTTAGTTGGCATCTTCAATCCTGCTTGAGGAACCACGGAGACGCTGAGACACGGAGAAGAGCTTGGTTAGTTGGCATCTTCAATCCTGCTTTAGGAACCACTGAGACACAGAGACGCTGAGAAAAGCTTGGTTAATTGGCATCTTCGATCCTCATAGATAAATCACGGAGACGCAGAGACGCTGAGAAGAGCTTGATTAATTGGCATCTTCCATCCTCATAGATAAACCACGGAGACGCAGAGACGCTGAGAAAAGCTTGGTTAATTGGCATCTTCCATCCTCATAGATAAACCACGGAGACGCAGAGACAGGGAGGAGATTTTGATTTATCGGCATTATCAATCCTCATGGATGAACCACGGAGACGCAGAGACGCTGAGAAAAGCTTGGTAAATTGGCATCTTCGATCCTCATAGATAAATCACGGAGACGCAGAGACGCTGAGAAGAGCTTGATTAATTGGCATCTTCCATCCTCATAGATAAACCACGGAGACGCAGAGACGCTGAGAAAAGCTTGGTTAATTGGCATCTTCCATCCTCATAGATAAACCACGGAGACGCAGAGACACTGAGAGGAGCTTGATTTAGCGCACAAATTAATTCACAGCCCGCTTGATGCCGTCTTTGAGGACGCGCACATTAAAATTGATCAGCAAACCTACTTTACATCCAGTAAGTTTCAGATAGGTCAATAATTGAGCCTGGTGGATCGGGAGCAAATCGTTGACAGCTTTTAATTCCACAACCACCTTACCGTCTATCAGAAAATCCAAGCGAAGCCCGCCTTCCACAGAAACCCCTTTATAGGATATTGCAAGAGGTTTTTCTGATTCGAAGGGAATATTGCGTAAGGATAATTCCCTTTGCATGCAAACCTGATAAACACTTTCCAGCAGGCCGGGTCCCAGGGCGCGGTGAACCTCAATCGCCGCACCGATGATTTTCTCGGTTAGCTCCGCTTCTGGATAATCTTCCTGATTGTCTGACCGGGTATAACTCATCGGTTCACCTGCAATGTATGCTCCATCGTTTTTTATCAACGGAATTAGGCCTTTTTATCCGTGGTTCTGCGGTCCGCTTTTTAAGCACCTGTTTTCCTCTGCGTCTCTGCATCTCCTTGGTTTTTTTACATCCTTACCAAAAACGTTTTTCTCTGTGCCTCTGTGTTTTTGTGTTTTGGATCTTCCTCCACAACGCTCTTCTCTGCGTCTCCGTGGTTTACATCCTTACCAAAAAGGTTCTTCTCTGCGTCTCTGCATCTCCTTGGTTTTTTTACATCCTTACCAAAAACGTTTTTCTCTGTGCCTCTGTGTTTTTGTGTTTTGGATCTTCCTCCACAACGCTCTTCTCTGCGTCTCCGTGGTTTACATCCTTACCAAAAAGGTTCTTCTCTGCGTCTCCGTGTCTCTGTGGTTCGCTTCTATTTAGCAGCCCCGTTTTCCTATAAGACTTAGCGGTTTGCTCTCTTATCCATCACCTTTTCCACCCTGCCGCGGGGAACTCAACTGTTGCGCGCCCGGGTATGCAATTGCATGTGGCCGCGTTGAATACCCTCGGTTGCCAGGGCGCGCAAGGCCGCCAGGTTTTGGGCTAAACCAACAGACACGATCACTTCCGCCAGTTGCATGGCCGTCGTCACGCCCATCAGCTTGATGGCTGCCCGTGCCGCCGGATGGACGCGGGTTGCCCCGCCTACCACCCCCACGGCCATTGGCATCGCCAACTCGCCGATCAGGTTGCCCTGCTCATCTTTGGACCAGGTGGAAAGGCTGGTATAGCGCCCGAAACGGGCTGCATAGGCGTGCGCCCCGGCTTCCACCGCCCGCCAATCGTTGCCGGTCGCCAGCACCACAGCATCCACCCCGTTCATGATGCCCTTGTTGTGAGTAGCCGCCCGATAGGGATCGGCCGCAGCAAAGGCATAGGCGGCCAGGATGCCCTCCCGCACCTCTTCCGCGGAAAAGGAATCGAACGCCAGCTCTGCCAGCGGAATGGTCGCCCGCGCCCGCGCCAGGCGGCGGTCCGCCAGGTTGGAGAGAATGCGCAGCAGCACCCGCCCCCCGGTGATTTGCTCCACCAGCGGAGCAAGCCGTTCGCAGGCGGTATTGACCGCATTCGCGCCCATTGCATCCCGCACATCGTAGATCAGGTGTACCACCAGGAACGCCCCGATGGGTGAATCCGGCAGCAGGCGTACCTCCAGGTCGCGCGGGCCACCACCCAGGTCAATCAGCACCGAATCCACCTCGGCCGCGGCCTGTAAAAGGCGGTCTTTGTTTTCCAGTAACTTCCAGCGGGCCGCCGGCAAATCTGCCACATCCAATACCTGCAATTGGCCGATCATTTCCGGGGGGGAAGCCTGGGCCGTGAATCCGCCGCCCGCCGCCGCCAGCCGGGCCATGAACGAAGCCCCCGCTACGATCGAGGCTTCCTCCACCACCATCGGCACCAGCACCGGTCGCCCGTTGACGATGAAATTCTGGGCGATCCCCAGCGGCAGGGCATAGCAGCCGACCACGTTCTCGATCATGTGGTCCGCCTGCTCCAGCGAAAGGCCGCCCAGTCCGCCCAGCGCCGCCTGTTCAGCGGGGGTCAACCCGGCTGCTTCGGCCAGAAAATCCAGCCGTTCTTCCGGGGTCAAGTTGTAGAACTTGCGTGGTTGGGATGGTTGACTCATTTGCTCCTCGCCTGATCCTTTACATCAAGTGCAAGTTTAGCCCTGCCCAACTGGCAAAAACTATCAGGTTATTGGCAGGGGCGGGTCTGGGCTTGCGAGAGACCCGCCAACAATCGAATCGGTGATTGACCGACCCAGCTTAATCATCAACCGTAGTAGATGGTTTACCGGCTCTTGGGATGTGCCGGTTTCCCCCATCCCTTCCATGTTCATTCTTCATTAAAAGTTTCTTCTTTGCGTCTTTGTGTCTCTGTGGTTCGTATCCTCCTCAAGAACGCTCTTCTCTGCATCTCCGTGGATTACAACAATCCACACGCCCTTCCATCGCCAGGGGCTAATATACAGCCATTGGAAAATCACCTGCGAAACAGGTATACTAGCAACGAGGAGATTGAACCATGACCATCTATAAAATTTTGCTGACTTTACACGATATCACCCGTTGGCTGGTGCTGCTCTTGGGCATCTACGCCGTCGTCCGCGGCTTTAGCGGCTGGCTGGGCCGCCAAAGTTGGAAAAAAGCCGATAAGACCAGCGGAATGCTGTTTGCATCCTTCCTGGATCTGCAACTGTTATTCGGCCTGATTTTGTATTTCATCAGCCCGATTACATCCGCTGGCTTGCGCAACTTTGGCGGGGCAATGAAGGTGGCCGATGTGCGCTTCTTCCTGGTGGAGCACAGCCTGGTGATGTTGATTGCGGTCATCCTGGTGCATGTAGGCGGCGCCATGGTGAAAAAAGCCCCCACCGATTTGCAGAAATTCCGCCGGGCTGCCCTCTGGTACCTGGGCACCCTGGTGCTGATCCTGGCTGGCATCCCCTGGGATCGGTTGTTTACGTAGCCCGCGCCCTTCCCCCATAGATCCCCGCTTTATTAACCTGGACATCCCCTGCCTGGTATATAATCAGGGTGGGGGAATTTTTCTGCGGAGGGCTG
>CALESS010000475.1 GCA_937907495.1 uncultured Anaerolineaceae bacterium | reverse complement strand
TTTTCAGGCCGCCCGTTTTTCATTATCATGTCCAGAGTTTGAAATCCTTAAGAATGGATCCCCCGATAAATTCCCGCACAATCGAGTTATCCGGAATCATACTTTCGTCAATGGGCAAAAACCACTCCAAAAAAGCCAGCAGACGCTTGGCTTCAATATATTCGTCCCGGCCAAAGGGAACCTGGCGTAACAGCGGCTCTGCGGTCTTCTTCAATGCAGCCAACTCATAAACCAGTGCTGAATTGAACATTTCATCGGCATTTTCCTGGTATGGGAAAATATGAGCCTTCTCGCCGCGTTTCACCGATTCCCAGCGTTGGATGGTTTGATCGGCGCTATATCCCCTCTCCCGGGCGTCGCGCACAATCCTTCGCAGCAGCCGCGAGTCGGTGGTGGAGATTCGATTATGCCGATCCAGGTTCAACTGGGTCAAACAGGAAACATAAATCCGGAAGGTCTGGGCGGAGGGGAAACCCGGCAGCAAACGCGGATTTAAGCCATGAATTCCCTCCAGGATGACCAATTGCCCCGCCTGCAGCCGAACCACTTCACCCGGTTCAGAATGGCCGGTGCGGAAATTAAACCGCGGTAATTGAACCTCCTCCCCATCCAACAAATGCTGCAAATCCATTACCATTTTTTGGATATCGAGCGCTTCCAATACTTCAAAGTCGTAATCGCCCTTCTTATCGCGCGGGGTTCGCTCCCGATCCACAAAGTAATTGTCCAATTCCAGCGGAAAAGGCGATATCCCTTGCGCCAGGAGCTGCACCGTCAACCGCTTGGAAAACGTGGTTTTTCCGGAGGAGGATGGGCCAGCGATTAGAACCACCCGCGCCTGTTCAGAGTGATTCGCAATCCGCTGGGCAATTTCAGCAATTTTCTTTTCATGTAATGCTTCGGATATGAGAATAATCTCCTGGATGCGCCCTCCCTGGATGGCGTCATCCAATGCACCTGTGTTCTCGATGCCCAGCCGTTCCAGCCAATCGCCATATTGTTGAAAGGTTGCTAGCAGCTTTGGCGAATCTGGCATCGGCACCAACTCGCTCGGTGCATGCCGGCGTGGGAACCGCAGAACAAATCCCTTGCCCAGTCCCAGGATGCCAAACCAGCGCAGGTAACCTGTGGAGGGCACCATGTATCCATGGTGATAATCCCGGCGATCTTGCAATTTGTAAAGAATCAGATAATCCTTCTGCCGGTATTTCAGCAGCCGCACCTTTTCGGTCTGTTCCTTCTGAGTGAAATATTCAATGGCTTCACGCAACGGCACCTGCTCACGTTCAAACAGCAGGTCTTTTTTCACCAGCTCCTTCATTCGCAGTTCCAGGGCTGCCAGTTCCTGAGCGGTCAGCGGATCATGACCGATCACCTCACAATAGAACCCGCCCGAAGCAATCGCATAATCCACAGCCAGGTCGGCCTCCGGGAATAATTCCTCAAAAGCAGCTTCCAACAAAAAGGTCAAAGAGCGGCGATAGATACGCGCCCCATCTGCCGACATCATATTGATCGGCTTTACTTTCGCTTCCACCTCTATGGGAAAAGTTAACTCTCTCAACTCTCCATTAACAATGGCCCCCATAATCGGCGGACGATCCCACTCCGGCAGTTTCCGCAAAAACGTACCCACCGGGGTGCCACGCGGGCCGGAGAATACCCGCCCATCCGGCAGCTCAATTTCCACCGTTGGCCGCCGGGTTGTCAATTCAATATTTTCTGTTGAAGGGTTCATATTCGTTCCATCATTTTCTGGTGCCAAGAATTCGTTCAATTTCATTATAAAACAAACAGGCACCTTTCCAACAATACGGAAAGGTGCCTGTAAGGTTTTTTGAGATTACGGCAGGATTAACTCGATCTGGCCGAAGTCGTCCGGGCCCAGGCTGTCTACCGCTCCACTATTGGCTGGATAGGTGCTCAACATTCTTTCCTGTTCGCCGGCTGCCTCCCAGATCATATCAATAATCCGGGTATGGTTGCTATCCGCTGGCGCGCCGCCAAACCGCCATTGTTCGTTCTTCCCGCTGATGTCACGCACCCGCCACACACCTGGCGAGGGATATCCCTCCTGGCCCAACAGCACGGCTGCATATCCCCATTGGGTTGGGTCACCTTCCCCAAACACCGCCTTGGGAACCTGGAGCATGACCGTTTGGGCAGCCGGGTCCACGAGGATCTTGAAGCTTAATTCGGTAAGCTGTTTTGGCTCCAAGGTTGTTGCGTCCGGAGCCAAGATTTGGGGAGTCCACCCTTCTGCCCAAAAGGCAAATTCCCAACCATTCTCCGCCGTGAGAGCCGCGTTGCGCCCCGGGAGCAATAAGCGGGCACCCGTCCCCGCCCCCGGATCTTTATCCACATACACATCCAATGTGTGAATTGCCAGGTTATTGGGCGACCCCCATGGATTCATCACCGGCCCATAAAAACTGAACTTGAAGAAGATGTTCTTCTCATCATAAGAGACTTTGAAGTTTTTCAAGTCATACGTGCCGGGAACGAACACATTGTCGGTCGGATAGGTATAGGTTCCGGGTCCAAAATCATCGTTCTTCGGGTCTTCCACTTCAAGGAAGACGGTGGATTTTCCGAGGTCCGGCAGGATGATCTGCCCCGGGCCATTCAGCGGCAGGATTTGGTTTTGCGGTTGGGCTGCCACTACGAACCGGATTTCATCCCCCACCGAGAAAGACCCCAGGCTGGCTAATGGAATGGAAAACTCATAGTCTTGGCCGTTGGCTGCCGCAACACCCACCTGCCCGGTCTCCTCCCATTGATCCTCGGCTGGCTCGAACAACGTCAGGGTGTCTCCACCATTCCACTCTGCCAGGTGAGAAGCCGCCATGTTCAACAGCACCATCGGCTGATCTCCCTCTACCCGCGCCATCGAAATTCGGCCCCCAGCGCCCGGTGCAAACAGGTAAAAACCGATTCTCTCCACCGCGGTCAATGATTCACCCAGCGTCAGCTTGAAAAACAGGTTCTCTTCATCCATGGCATACGCGACTTCAGTGATCGGAGAGCTGTCTACGGCAGGATAAACTGCGGCCTTGCTCCATTCACCTTCCGATATTGTTCCATCCACCACCGGGCTGGATAAGCCGCCAAACGGTTTGGCCGCCCCCACCGGTTTGGCCTGGATGATGGGAACATCCACAAACAGGGGCACCGGCTCACCCAATGATTCATATACCCCGCGCAACAAAGCCCGGTAGCCCTGGTCAAAATAACTGTCCTGCCCGGAGTCCTGGTCAGTTCCATACCACCAGAACCAATCGGAGCCTTCCGCCAAATACATGAAATCCAAAGCCTTGGCGAGGGCTTCCGGGGTGGTATTTTTCGTCTTGCTGATATCATATTGAGCCAGGTCATTCCGCACCCGGCCCAGGTAATCCCAGGCCATATTTTCTTCTGCTTCACCAATCCAGGTATCATAGTTGGGTGAGAACCATGCCGCCGGATATAAATCATCAATTTTTCGCTGCTCCGGGAATTTCGCCAGGTAATCCGAGGGCGTTATGGTCTGAATATTTGTGCTCTCTGAGAGCAGTTGATACAGGGCATGAAAGAATTCTTTGCCATCATTCTTGTAATATTCCCAGGCATTTTCACCATCCAGCACCACAGAAACCACATGCGGCCCACCGGCTTGTTGTTCAATGATTGCCTGGCGGATATTTTCCAAACGTTGCATAAAATCTTCCGCCGCCTTCTTCCCTTCCATTCCTGAATAGGTGAAGCCCACCTTATCCGAAATCACCCCATCCCGGAAGAATACAGCCACCTGGTTGCCGAGTTCATCGGTCACATAATACGGGCGGTATAAGTCATCCACTTCCTTAACCGTTTCTGCTCCATCCCGGGTGAACACGTCAATCCCCAGTGATTTTGCCAACACTGGTTCGCCCGTAGCCATCCAGGAATAACCGGCTGCTGCCACCATCGGTACAATGGCCTGCGCAACCGAACCTTCCCCCGGCCATAACCCGCGTGGATCGCGCCCGTAATGCTCCACATACATTTCCACACTTTTCTCCAGGTGGTAACGGGCATCATCCGGGTAGGAAAACTTAACCGGCAAATCGGTTGTGGGATTGCCCACCGCCGCCAGGGAAGAATCTACGATCAGCGGCAGGATTGGGTGAGCATAAGGCGTGGTGATGACCTCAATTTGTCCTTTATCCTGCAATTCCTTGTGCAGGGGGATTGTTTGCGAGATGATGCGTAGTGCTTCATCAAACAAAATCGTCTTATCTTCTTCACTGAAATTCCCGCCTTTTTCCACCAGGGATTTCAACGGGTCAACCGCCAGAAAGTCCGGGTCAAACCAGGCAAGGTTAAACCAGATCTGCAAATCACGGAAGTCCTGCTCTGTAAAGGTGGTTAGAGCTGCATTGATGGCGTTGGTATCTGTTCCATCCCGCAAATCCAATAACTCCTGGTAGCGCGGGAAGCGGGCAATGATGTTTTGCCAGTTGGCGTCAAAGAATCGCTCCAGGATGAAGCGCTTTTCATCCTCTAAAAGGCTGCTGGCAGGTTTTTCCGCCAGCACCCAGTATAGATCCTTGGCTCCGGCAGCATAATCATCCAATTGTTTCATCAATACCGGGGTGATATTGAAGGTCACTTTCACATTCGGATACTCTGCGACCACCGCCGCCATATCGTAATAATCTTTGGTGGCATGCACCCGCACCCAGGGTCGGGTGTAAATCCCCTCCTCGTTCTTGTAATACAGGGGTTGGTGCTGATGCCAGATCAGGTTTAGATATAAAACGTCATCCACGGGGATGGGCGTTGGCTCCGGCACATCGGTTGGCGATGGTAAGCTGGTAGGTGCCTCGGTTGGCACAACGCTGGTTGTGGGCGGAGTCTGTCCACAAGCGGCCAAGATCATCGCCCCGATCAAAATCAGGTTTAGGAACATCCAAAAGCGTTTCATCTCATCTCCTTTATTTCTTGGACTGGATTAACTTATCGAAGCTGCACAATCACGGCAGATTTTTGCGCCAGTTCTGCCAGGGGAACATAGCCGCTAAATGATCCATTTTCGCCAACCGTTAAGCCGGCAGGTACGCCTTCACCCAATATCATCCGGGGGGTCAGGGTTCCCGTCAGCCGGCTGGAAGGGAGGGTCAGAGACACATTGGAAACCGACTGATTTCCAAAATTCGCCACAATCAAAAATGTCTGCTCGCCATCCTCCCGCAGATATGCCAGTACGGAGGACTGATCGGCATCCACGGCGAATAAATCCCCACTCAACAAAGCAGGATTGTCGAGCCGCAAATGGATCAATCTCCGGTAATGATTGAGGAGTGAATTCGGATCCGCATCCTGAAGAGAGACGTTCACCGTCTTATAATCCTTGTACGGTGCCCGCCAGGGATTCCCGGTGGTGAATTGTGCGCTGGCATCAGCGCTCCATTGCATCGGTCGGCGCAGGTCTTCATCTGGCTTCACCCCGCTCATGCCGATTTCTTCGCCGTAGTAGATGAAGGGCACACCAGGGAAGGTCAACAGCAGAGTCGCAGCCAATTTCGCCTTTTCCTCATCCCCATTCAACTGGCTCATGACCCGGTTCATATCATGGTTGGTCAGGAAGGTGGCGAATAACGTATCTTTGGATCGCTCAAATTCATACTTGTAGATAAACTTCAGCACGCTGGTCGTTCCACCACTCAGATCTGAAATCCACGCATCTGCCAGGTCAAAATTAAATGCCAGGTCCAGTTCATCCCCCTGCAAATATTTCGCCACACTGGAAGTTGAATCCCAAATTTCCCCCACCGACATGGCGTTGGGCTGCACGGATTTGTAATACGTCCGCCAACCTTTGAACCAATCATGGGTCTCGGGGGTGTTCATCTGGGTCTGCCCATCTTCCACCAAATGCCGGGCAGCATCCACCCGGAAGCCATCCACTCCCACGTCTTCCAACCAGAAGCGCGAAGCATTATAGATCTCCTGGGTCACCGCAGGGTTGCGAAAGTTCAAATCCGGCATCTGATCCCAAAATAAGGCGTAATAATAAGCCTTCCCGGAAGGGATCCAGACATTTTGCCCCCAGGGACCGGCGAACCCGGGGTTCGTCTCGGACCAGACATAATAATCCCGGTACGGTGAGGCGGGATCCTTTGCGGCCAAAAACCAGGGGTGCTGCGAGGAGGTATGGTTAATCACAAAATCTATGATGATATTGATCCCCCGTTTATGAGCTTCCTTCAAGAGGTTCTCAAAATCCTGCAAGGTGCCATATTCCGGATTCACAGCCGTGTAATCCTTCACGTCATAGCCATGGTAGCTGGGGGAAGGGTTGATGGGCATCAACCACAAAGCGGTGATCCCAAGGTCCGTTTCGGTTGCCGGATCACCATCGTTCAGGTAATCAAGCATCATGGTAATGCCATTAAAATCACCTATGCCATCCCCATTCGAATCTTTGAAGCTGCGAACAAATATTTCGTAGAACACAGCGGTTTTCCACCAGTCCGGTTGCGGTCCGGTAGAAAGGGGCGTCGGCTCAATTTGTGTCGCCGTTGCTTCTGCAGTGGGTGTTGGCACTTGTACACTGGGGGTGGGTGTGGGTAGACACCCCGCCCCGACCACCAGGCTGATCGTG
>CALESS010000474.1 GCA_937907495.1 uncultured Anaerolineaceae bacterium | reverse complement strand
CCACCTCCGTGTCCTCCCGGCTCACCCTCAATGAGGTTGTCAGTGAACACCGCTTCCCGCAGCGGATTCTGCTTTCCCGCTCCCGCTACCTTGCCCCCGCAACCCAAAGCCTGCGATTTTATACCGAGTACTTCAAGCCGGAATCCTCGCTGGAGATCGAGAAAGACCGCTTGCGCTACACCATTCGATACAAAGATACGGAATTCTATGTCAATATTGATACCGTCCAAAAGCCCTCCCTCGGCTGTTTTCTGGAGATCAAGAGCAGCACCTGGAGCTTAAAAGATGCGCAATCCAAATCTGCCCTGGTGACCGAACTCATCACCATGCTGGGCGCTGATTCCTCCGAAACCATCACCGAAGATTACTTTGAGCTGGCGCGCTATGCCTGATACAATCAAGTCTGAGGATGATTCCATGAGAGACCGCCCCCGGCTGAACATCTTATTTCTCGCCTCCGAAGCTGACCCGCTGGTCAAGGTCGGGGGTCTGGGAGATGTCGCCGGGACATTGCCCCAGTTTTTACGCCAGATACCCGCTTCCGCCGGCTTCCCTACCCTGGATGTTCGCCTGGTTCTTCCATTTCATCCTGCCATCCGCCAAAAAATGAGCGGTGCGCAGTTACTGGCGGAATATACGATCCCCCATTCTTCAGGTCCCCTTCCCGCCAGCGTCTACTACACCGAGATCAACCAGGTTCCCGTGTACCTGATTGCCGGCGGCTTCATCCCCGAGGAAGGCCCGATTTATTCCCTGGATCAACGGGTGGATGCCCAGAAATACGTCTTTTTCTCCCTGGCAGCCATGGAGCTGCCCAGGGTATTGGATTGGCCGCTGGATATCCTCCACGCCAACGACTGGCACTCCGCCCTCACGCCCCACCTCCTCAACCTGCGGAAACCCTCGGATGCCTTCACGCAATCCAGCGCCTCGCTGCTCACCGTCCACAATCTGCCCTTCATGGGCGCCGGAGCAGAAAAGGTGGTTGCTGAATTCGGTATTCCACCCGTCCACGACCCAAACCTGCCTGTCTGGTCCTGGCAGATTCCCCTCCCGATGGGTTTGCATGCTGCCGATAAAATCGTTGCCGTCTCCCCCACCTACGCCCGCGAAATCCTCACTCCTGAATTCGGCTGCGACTTGCAAGGCTTTCTCAAAACCCGCCGCCAGGCACTCACCGGGATTCTCAACGGCCTGGATACCAAAAGCTGGGACCCGGTCACCGACCCGGATATTCCCGCCCGCTTCAGCCGCGAAAACCTGGCCGCCCGGGCGGAAAACAAGCGCTCTCTTCTGGCTGAATTTAACCTCCAGTCCGATCCCGACATCCCGCTCCTCATCCTGATCGGCCGGTTTGATCACCAAAAAGGTGTAGATATTGCCCTGAAAGGTCTGAAATCCGTGCTGGACCTTCCCTGGCAGATCATCATGCTCGGCACCGGCGATCCACATTTGGAAGCGGCGGCCCACCAATTGGAAGTGGATAACCCCGCCAGGGTACGAACCGCTCTGCGCTTCGATGCCCGCCTGGCTCGCCGCATGTATGCCGGAGGGGATATCCTCCTCATGCCTTCCCGCTACGAACCCTGCGGGTTGGCACAGATGATCGCCATGCGCTACGGCTGCCTTCCCCTGGCTCGTGCCACCGGCGGCCTGAACGATACCATCACCGACGACCCCAGCGGAAAAACCAGCACCGGCTTTCTCTTCACCACTGCCACCCCGCGGGCTTTTGCCCGGCGGTTAACCACCGCCCTGGAACAATATCCTGACCGGCCCGCCTGGCAGACCATGCAACAACGCGCCATGTCCCTGGATTTTTCCTGGGAAAAATCAGCTATTGACTATGCGAAAATTTATCTGGAGATCAAGGAGGGCAGGTCATGAAAACTCGCGCCATCATTCTCGCCGGTGGTGAAGGAACCCGTCTCGGAGTCCTGACCGCCAAACGCACCAAGCCGGCTGTTCCATTCTCCGGCAAATATCGCATTATTGATTTTCCGCTTTCTAATTGCGTCAACTCTAATATCTTCGATCTGATGATTATCGCCCAGTACCGCCCCCACTCCCTGATCGAACACATCGGGGCTGGCGGCCCCTGGGACCTGAATCGCGATTTCACCGGTGGCATTCGCATCTATACCCCCTACAAAGCCCGCTCCTCCGATTGGTTCGTCGGTACGGCGGATGCAGTTCAGCAGAATTTCTCTTTCATCAAGCGCGGAGATCCGGATTTGATCCTCATTCTCTCCGGCGATCACGTCTATTCTATGAACTACGAGCCGATGATCCAGTTCCACGTCAATCACCAGGCCGATTTAACCATGGCAGTTATCCAGGTGCCCATTGAAGAAGCCTCCCGGTTCGGTATTGTTGGCGTCAACCCGGATTGGAGTGTCAGCTCCTTCATCGAAAAACCCGCCAACCCTGCCTCCAACCTGATCAACATGGGGGTGTATGTCTTCAACCGCACCCTGCTGGACCACGTCCTGTGGGATGATCACAACGACCCAACGTCCAACCACGATTTTGGCCGCAACATCATTCCTAAATTAATCACCTCCGGGAAGGTCTATGCCTACCCCTATGCCGGGTATTGGGTGGATGTCGGTACCACGGCCTCATACTGGCAGGCTCACATGGAGCTGCTCCAATCACCACCGCCCATGAACATGAACAACCGCTCCTGGATCATTCATACCCGCACCGAAGAGCGCCCACCCGTCTTGATTGCCCGCAACGCGGTGGTGGAAGACTCCCTCATCTGCGATGGTTGCATCATTGAACCCGGCGCCCGTGTCATCCGCTCCATTCTCTCACCCGGCGTGGTGGTGCGCTCCGGAACCACGATCTCTGAATCCATCATTCTCACCGATACCTACCTGGAAACCAACTGTTCGGTCGAGCGCTCCGTACTGGATAAACGCGTCCGCGTGGCTCAGAACACCCACATCGGCAAGGGTGTCGGAGACGAGTTGAGAATCTCCATGGTAGGCAAGAACTCCATCCTGCCCCCCAACCTCACCATCGAACCGGGCGGGGTCGTCTTTACCGATGTCATTCCGGACGATTTCACATCCAACATCGTCACCTCTCAAGAAACAATCTACACCCGAAGGAAGCCATATGAAATTTAACCGCTCCGCATGCATCATTCTCCATCCCACCAGCCTCCCCGGACCGGATGGCATGGGCGATCTTGGCCCGGAAGCCTACCGCTGGGTGAATTTTCTGGCCGAATCTGGCACCACCATCTGGCAGGTATTGCCCCTCGGCCCCACTGGCTACGGTGATTCCCCCTACCAATGCTTCTCAGCTTTTGCAGGGAACCCCTTCCTCATCAGCCCGGCCCTGTTGTTGGATGAAGGTCTCTTAAATCGCACCGATCTCGCTGACCGCCCGGAATTCTCGACAGAGGCTGTAGATTTTGGCCCGGTCATCGAGTGGAAGAACACCATCCTCAATCGCGCTTTTGCCCGTTTTGAAAAATCCGCCCCGGCCCGCCTCAAAGCGGAATTTGAAGCTTTCCAACTGCAGCAGACTGCCTGGCTGGAGG
>CALESS010000473.1 GCA_937907495.1 uncultured Anaerolineaceae bacterium | reverse complement strand
CAACCAGCCCCAGATCAACAAGATAACCGCCATCCCATAGAAGGCCAGGCCCAGCCCAAGGCTGCGGGTTTCAGGCGCCAGCATGCGCTGCCCCGCCAGGCCCAGCATGACCGCTAAAAGCGCACTCCACGGCAGACGATATGCCTCCCGCCGTTTGCCACCCTCCCGAATGAGCCGCTCATCAACCTCTGCCGGCGCAACCTCGATCCGGACCACATCTTCGAGCATTTCTTCGATATCCATTCCTTCTTCAGCAGGGGGAATGGAAATCCTCTCCTCGGGCTTTCTGTAACGCCAGAAGGTTAACTTCTCCTTTACCCAGTCCAGTACACTTGGTTCTTCCATGGCTTTCCTATGCGGCAGGCTCCGATTTCTTGCGGGCGATATAAAAAGTACAAGTTCCTTCAGGTGTGCGCGGGTCTTCTGTGAAGTAATTCTCTACTATTTTCCGGGTTAGTGCAAGATTCCAACCCGCCGGTGCAACAATCCATTTGCGGAAAAGAATATGCAAAATAGCCGAAGGCAGGCCAAAGTAATGTCCCCATTCCAGCATAGCCAGGGCCTGGGGAGAAAAGTAATGCCACCACCCGACCACTTCAAATCCTGCCTCACCCAGCATCTGTGTCCAGGTTTCCGGGTCATGGCAATGATAATGGCGGGCAATCCGGTTGAAGAATTTCCGATAAAGGTTTGCCACACTGCGCAGGTGCAGCCGGTCAAAAAAGCGGGCGATCGAAAGGTTGGGTAGGAATTGGTGGTTGGGAACGCAGAAATAAAACATCCCGCCTGGTTTCAACACTCTTGCCGTGTCTTCCAAAACCGGTTGCAAATCCGGGATATGCTCCAAAACGGAGTTGCTGATGGCACTGCCAAAGTGTTCAGCGGAAAACGGCATCTGATGTCCATCTCCCTGGATGACCACCTGGTATGCACCCGATTTGACCGCTTTGTGAATCGGCCCTGTCCATGGGTCAATGCCCACATCCAATGGTTGATCAAAGGTGATGCGGGCGAAGCTGCCATCTCCACAACCCAGGTCCAACACCGGGGCAGGCATTTCAAAATCCTCGTAGAAACGACCTTCGATTGCCCGCAGAAAGGCCCGAAAGTATGGCAATTCCTGCAGATTTAATTGCAGCAGGTCTTTCTTCACCATCTTCAAGCGCTCCGTAATTGATCAAAAAGGTTTTCGTAAAATCCAGCGATTGTATCCGGCTGGTAAGCAGAGCGGATCTGGCTGGAATCACCCTGAAACCCTTGCGGGTTATCCACGATCTCACAAACCGCACCAGCCAGGGCTGCCGCATCTCCGATCGGGATGATTTTTCCCATCCCATGCACCCGCACCGGCTGTCTTACGCCGGGCAAATCGGATGCGATGACCGGCACACCATTAATCATAGCCTCGATTTGCACCAGGCCAAAGGATTCCGTGGAGTTTAGGCTGGGCAATACCAGTAGATCCAAATTTTGATAAAAAGCTGCCATCTCCTGGGGGGGGATATTGCCCACAAATTTCCA
>CALESS010000472.1 GCA_937907495.1 uncultured Anaerolineaceae bacterium | reverse complement strand
TGATGGCAGCCAATACCGCCTTTGCGGGGTTCCCGCGCTTAAGCGCCCTGACAGCGGAAGATGGCTTTCTGCCGCGGCAATTGACCTGGAAAGGCAGCCGGTTGGTGTACTCCAAGGGTATTGTAGCCCTGGCGATCATCGCGGGTTTGCTGGTGGTGGTTTTCCAAGCCAGCGTCAACCGCTTGATCCCCTTGTATGCAATCGGGGTATTCACTTCGTTCACGCTTTCCCAGGCGGGGATGGCCAACCGCTGGCGGAAATCCGGCCGGATGACCCCCGGTATCGAAATCAAGGAGCGGGGTTCGACATTGCGCTATGAAAAAGATTGGTTGTTCAAGATGATTGTGAACAGCTTCGGTGCGCTGGTGACCCTGATTGTGACCTTTATCTTCGCCATTACCAAATTCAAAGACGGGGCCTACCTGGTGATTGCCTTGACCCCGATCCTGGTCTTCATCTTCTGGACGATTCACCGGCATTACCGCAAATTGGCGGCGAAGCTATCGCTGGATGCATTTGGAGAACCGCCCCGTATCAACCGTCACCGGGTGATTTTGACCATTGGCGGGGTTCACCGGGGCACGTTAACCGCCTTGCGGTATGCGCGGGCGCTTTCGGATGACATCACAGCGGTGCACATCTCCATTGACCAGGAAGAGACGGCAAAAATACAGGAGAAATGGGAGCTGTGGGGGGATGGAATCCGGCTGCAAATCCTCGATTCTCCCTACCGGTTATTGTTCGAACCGTTGTTGGAATATATTGATAATATTGATGCGCAACGCCAACCGAATGAGATTCTAACGATTATTGTGCCGCAATTCGTGGCCAATGAAGGCCTGGCGAATTTGCTGCATGCCCGAACAGCCGATACCCTGCGCCGAATATTGCTCGGTCGGCGGGATATCGTCATTACGGAAGTTCCCTACCGGGTTGACCTGGTTGAAAATTTCAAGGATTAGGTAACGATGAAAGTGATTGTTGTTGGTTGTGGACGGATGGGTGCCGAACTGGCGCACCGTTTGAGTAAACGGAAAGTTGACGTCTCGGTAATTGACCTGGATGAAGCCACGTTTTCCAACCTGCCAGCCGATTTTCATGGCCGGCGGGTGGAGGGAGATGCCCTCAACCGGGATACGTTGCACCGGGCGGGGATTGAAAGTGCAGATGCCCTGGTGGCTGCAACCAATAAAGACGCGACGAATGCGGTCTTGTGTCACCTGGCGCGCGGATACTACGGAGTGAAACAGGTCGTGGCCCGTAACTATTTCTCAACCTCGCGGGCCATGTTTGAGGTCTTCAACATCCAGGTGATCAGTGGAACCAGTTGGGCCGCCCAGCGGATGGAGGAAATGGTCTATCACTCCGATATTCGCACAGTCTATTCCCCCGGAAATGGTGAGGTTGAAGTGTATGAATTTACCATTCCGGCCAGTTGGGATGGACATAAGTTGGCGGAAATTGTGCCATCCACCGATTGCGCCATCGTGTCGCTCACCCATGCCGGGGTCGCCTCGATGGCCGGGCGGGAGGACGTGGCTCATGATGGGGATGTGCTGCACATCAGTGCGACTTTTGAGGGCGTGGAAGCCATGCGGGCCCGGCTGAATTCTGCCCGGGAGGTGCTGAAATGATTGTTGTCATCATTGGAGGCGGCAGAACAGGCGCACAACTGGCAAAAGTGTTGATTAACCAGGATCATGAAGTACACCTGGTGGAATTCCGGCCGAATGTCCTGGCTCGCATACACAAGGAATTACCCACGGAAGTGATTCATGAGGGTGATCCGCTGGATCCGCAAGTATTGGAAGGCGCAAAGATCCAGGAGGCGGCTGTGTTTTGCGCCACTTCCACCGAGGATGAAGAAAACCTGGCCTTATGCTACCTGGCGCGCACACGCTACAACGTGGGGAGAACCATTGCCCGGGTGAACAATCCCCGCAATGCCTGGCTGTTTAGTGAGTTGTTCCAGGTGGATGCAGCCGTGAACCAGGCAGAAATCATGTCCCGGCTGATTGAGGAAGAAATGTCCCTCGGGGATATGATGACCCTGCTCAAATTGAGGAAAGGGAACTATTCCCTGGTGGAAGAAAAAATTGCTGAAGGCGCTCCGGCGGTAGGCAAGGCTATCCAGGAGTTGAATCTGCCGGAAGCCTGTATTATTGCCGCGATCATCCGGCACCATGAAATTGTGATGCCGCATGGGCATACCCGGTTTGAGGCAGGTGATGAAGTGCTGGCTGTCACCGACAACGAGGGTGCCCGCCTGTTGGCCGAGGTTCTCTCTCCACCCAACCGCAATGGAAACGGTAGCGGCCATGGAAATGGCAAACACTAACGTTTGACCGAAATGGCAGGCTCTGGTATAATTTGCAGTCGCCCTGGTAGGGGCTGGGTAGGCGGTTTGCGAAGGTTGTTTTGTGATCAGTCACCGATCTTCGCAAGGCGGCCAGCCAGGACCAGGTTGAAGGAATTATGACGAATCGAAAGGAATGGCAATGGTAAAACGTACTTATCAACCGAAGATTCGCCGCCGCGTCCGGGTACACGGATTTCGAGCGCGCATGGCTACAGCAGATGGCCGCGAGGTATTGAAGCGGCGTCGTTTGCGTGGCCGCCGGGTATTGACTGTGAGCGCCAACAACCACGTCAAACACGTGAAGTGGTAGAAACAATCCACAGCAGGTTGGGATTATCTTACCGGTGGGTGAGCGTGAATTTCAACCAGTTTTTAGCGAGATCAGTGAAAAGGAAAATAGGTGAAACGAAGGTTTCGCCTGAGGAGTTCAACCGAATTTAAGCGGGTGCGGCAGATTGGAAAATCTTCCGCTCACCCGCTTCTTGTGTTGGTCGCAAGCCCAACGCCAGACGGTTTAAAAATTGGGGTTACGGCCGGCAGATCGGTGGGATCGGCGGTAGAACGGAACCGGGCAAAGCGCCGCTTACGGGCCGCCATTGACCAGTTTATGCCAAGAATCCCGCCGGGATGGAATATCATCCTCATCGCCCGTCAGCCGATTTTGAAGGTCAGTTGGCCTGAACTGCTCCTTGCTCTGCAAACCCTCCTCAAAAAAGCCCGCCTGCTGGAAGAACCGGAAGTTTGATCAGAAGTGAACGGCGAGGATAATTACCCGAATGAGCCCCGGTTGCGGGATTTGCGCTTCACGGGCTGGAATGCATTCCAGTGGGTCCTTCTGGCCCTCATTCGGGCCTACCAAAACACCCTGTCCAAAAGCCTGCCAGAAGACACTTGCCGCTTCTACCCCTCCTGCTCTCATTATGGTTACCAGGCAATTTATAAATATGGCGCGTTCAAAGGCACTGGAATGGCAATCTGGCGAGTGCTGCGCTGTAACCCCTTCAACCCGGGCGGGTACGACCCGGTGCCTTGATTGCGAACGAACTAATTGAAAAACAACGGAATTAACCTATGCGACGATCTTTGATCTTAATTTCAATCCTCCTGGCTGCCAGCCTGATGCTCTCAGCCTGTACGTCCTCCGCCGGGATTGCCACCAGTTGGCCCGGACTGACGGTGGATGAGGGTACGCTCTACATGTCCTACTCTACCAGTGTGTATGCCATCAACGCTGATAATGGCAGCTTAATCTGGCGCTACCCGGCAAAAGCAGATAACCGCAAACAATATTATGCCTCACCAGCCATCAGCAGTGATGCGGTGTATGTGGGTGATTTTGGCAGCACTTTTTACAAAATCAACCGCAACAGCGGTGAAATGGTGCAGCAATTTTCGGGAGCCAAGAACCGCTATGTGGGTGATCCACTGGTCATTGAGAATGGGGTACTGGCACCCTCTGCGGATTATTACCTGTATTCTTTGGACCCGCAATTTGGTCTCAACTGGAAGTTCGAAACCGATGGTGCCATTTGGGCGCAACCGGTCAGTGATGGCGTGAAAGTTTATGTGGCTTCCATGGACCACTTCTTGTATGCCCTTAACCTGAAAACGGGAGAAATGCTCTGGAAGGTGGACGCCAAAGGCGCTATTGTAGGCACCCCCGAACTGGATGAGGAAGGCGTTCTTTACCTGGCTTCCAATGGAGATGTGGTAATGGCGGTGGATTCTGCCAGGGGCACGATCCTGTGGGAGCAGACCCTCACCTCGCCCGTCTGGTCGGGAATGGTCGTTCATGAAGGGACACTCTACTTTGGAGATTTACAAGGGGCGTTTTATGCAATGGACGCCAAGAATGGCAAGACGCTTTGGAAGGTGGATGTAAATGGGGCGATGATTGCCAGGCCGGCGTTCATACCGGATGGGTTGGTCGTGGTGACCGAAGCCGGAAGTGCCATTCGGTTAAGCCTGGATGGAACGAAGGTTTGGACGAAGGACTTCCTGAATGCCAAACTTTACACCAGCCCGGTTGTGAGCGGCGAAAAAGTAATTATTGCGGCGGTTGGCGCAGAACAGTTGCTATACGCGCTCGATTTCTCCGGTAATCAAATCTGGTCTTTTAGCCCTGCAAAATAAGGTAGGTTAACCATGTGGGATGCGATTATTATTAAACCGTTTATCAATGCGCTGCTATGGATTTACAGCCTGGTGGGGAACTTTGGCATTGCCATTATCCTGTTCACCATTCTGATCCGTCTCATCACGCACCCTTTGATGGTTTCGCAAATCAAGGGCTCCACCGCCATGCAAGAATTGCAGAAAAACAAAAAATGGCAGGAGATACAAGAAAAGTATAAGGGCGATAAGGAAAAATTGGCCCAGGAGCAAATGGCCTTGTATAAGGAGCTGGGGATTAGTCCGTTTTCTTCCTGTCTGCCAACGCTGATCCAGTTCCCGATTATTATCGGCCTGTACCAGGCAGTGGTGAAGGCCATGGCTTCCACCCCGATTGAACTTCTGGCCCTGGTACGGCACATTTACCCTGGATTTTTGGATCCGGCTACCCTCATTCCGCTTCAAAGCCGGTTTTTGTGGATGGACCTGGGTCAGCCAGAACGCTTGTTTATCCCTGGGCTGAGCTTTGGCATCCCGGTGCTGGCGATTGTGGTGGTTATCACCACTTACGTACAGAGCAAGTTGATCACCCCGCCCTCAACCGGCAAGAATGACCAGGGTGCGATGATGGGCAACATGATGAACCTGTATATGCCGGTCCTGATGGGTTATCTGGCTCTGACCTTCGCCTCGGGTTTATCATTGTATTTTGTGGCATCCAACCTGATTGGTATCCTTCAGTATGCTTTGTTGGGTAAATTGAACTGGAAAAATTTAATTCCAGGCCGAAAAGACACTGCAATCACCGTCAAGAAATAGGAACCGTGAAAGGGGCCCTTATGGGACAGGAAAAAACATCGCTAGAAATTATTGCTCCAACTGTGGAAGAAGCCGTCAGCCGCGGGCTGAGTGAGATTGGCCTGGAGCGCGAGGGAGTGGAAGTTGAGGTTTTGGATAGCGGCAGCCGGGGCTTGTTTGGACTGGGCAGCCGGCAGGCGCGGGTGCGTTTGACCTTCTCCCTGGAAGGTGGGGCCCGGAAGCCCACCGCCAGTGTGATCGAAGAAATTGTCGAAACCATCCCGGAATCCACCGAACCGTTAACCGAAGAAGATGTGAATACCCTGCAAGTAACCCGCGAGGTTGTGGCGGGGCTGCTGGAGAAGATGCACATCTTTGCCAAAGTTGAAACGCGTTTCATTGATCCGCTCGATGAGCGGGATGAGCGTGTCGTCCTGGTGGATATCCAGGGAAATGACCTGAGCATTTTAATCGGCAAACGCAACGAGGTCTTAAATGCTCTGCAATACATCACCAGCCTGATTTTGGGCAAGGAACTGGGTCACTGGGTACCCTTGCTGATTGATGTGCAGGGTTACCGTTTACGCCGCGAACGGCAATTGCGCCAGATCGCCCGGCGCATGGCGGAACAGGCCATCCATACCGGACGGCGGCAGACCCTGGAACCCATGCCAGCCAGTGAACGGCGGATCATCCACCTGGAACTGCGGGATCATCCACGGGTGAGCACGGAATCGGTGGGTGAAGAGCCGAACCGCAAGGTGACGATCATCCTCAAGAAGTAGATGAAATTTCAGGCAACAGGCCTGCCCAATAACCGGCAGGCCTTTGCTGTTTAATCCGCTGGATGAGATATACTATATGGTAAATTATCGAACCAGGTAAGCGAGGAAACGATGCGTGCTGTAGATATCATCATTAAGAAGCGGGATGGCCAGGAGCTATCTCCGGCTGAAATTAATTTTTTTGTGGAGGGCTTCACCAAAGGTGAAATTCCAGATTACCAGGTTTCTGCCTGGGCGATGGCGGTGATGTTGAAAGGTATGACCGACCGTGAGACGACCGACCTGACGATGGCCATGGCCCGCTCCGGAGATACCCTGGATTTAACCGGGGTGGTTCCCATCGCAGTAGATAAGCACTCCACCGGGGGGGTGGGCGATAAAACCACGCTGGTGGTGGAACCAGTGGTGGCGGCTTGCGGCTTGCCGGTGGGGAAGATGTCTGGCCGGGGGCTGGGTTTCAGCGGTGGAACGGTGGACAAAATGGAATCCATCCCCGGGTATCGCACTGATTTGAGCACAGAAGAATTTATAGATCAGCTTAAGAAAATTGGGGTGGTCTTAACCGGTCAGAGTGGTGACCTGGCACCGGCGGATGGGAAGCTGTATGCCCTGCGGGACGTGACCGGAACCGTGCCTTCCATTCCTCTAATTGCCTCTTCCATTATGAGCAAGAAAATCGCAGCGGGAGCGCAGGCGATCGTTCTGGATGTGAAGGTTGGGGTTGGCGCCTTCATGGAGACTTTGGATACAGCCCGCCAACTGGCCGAGGTGATGGTGGCAATTGCGAAATTAAGCGGTCGGCGGGCAGTTGGTTTGCTCTCAGACATGAATCAACCACTTGGGTTTGCCGTGGGGAATGTGTTGGAAGTGGTGGAGGCAATCGAAACATTAAAGGGTGGCGGACCGGCGGATTTCCGCGAGCATTGCCTGGTGGTGGCCAGTCACCTGTTGACCCTGGGCGGTAAAGCAGCAGATGCAGTGGAAGGCCGGCAAATGGCCGAACAGGCGATCGCCGATGACCGGGCGTTCCAACGCTTCCGGCTATTGGTGGAAACCCAGGGCGGGGATGTGCGGGTGGTGGATGATCCGCAATTGATGGCTCAAGCCCGGATTGAGGAGGTTGTGTGCGCCGAGCGCAGTGGATACCTGGCAGGAATTAATGCCCGCACTGTAGGGGAGACCTCCGTGGAGTTAGGCGCCGGGCGGGCCAAAAAATCTGACAGGGTGGACCCGGCTGTGGGTATTATGATCTACCATAAGGTTGGGGATTGGGTAGAAAAGGGACAGCCATTGTTTGCGGTGTTCGCGAATGACGAAGCGAAGTGTGCCGCGGCGGTCGCCCATCTGCAAGCGGCACATCGCTGGAGCGAAACGCCCGTGGAAGCCCTGCCCTTGTTTTACGGGGTTGTGGAATAAGTTGTTGCAATTTCGTTAAGGTTGTGGGATAATAGGTACAATCGAAAAAGCGTTGATGGAAACGAGTACGTTTTCTGACGGATGTCAGCGAACCCGGAAAAGGTGAGAGCCGGGGCACAGTCGAAAGCGGAAAATCCTTCCGGAGCTGCAACCTGAACGCAGTGATTTGCCAGTAGGTGCGCCGGTTTCGCCAGCCGTTATGAAGGCGCAGGTCTATCATCTGATGCACCTGGTGGAGTGCTTGCCTGATGGCAGGAAACAGGGTGGTACCGCGAGACTTTGGCTCTCGTCCCTGGTGGGATGAGAGCTTTTCATTTAAGGAAAATTCTTGGAGGCTGAATGTTTCGACCTGTTTCACCCAAATTGAACGTGACTGTAATGGAAGAAGGCATCCTGCGCTTTTGGAATTCGCATTCAGTTTTTCAAAAAACGCTGAGCGAGCGCGAAGGTAAACCAGAGTACGTTTTCTACGAAGGCCCGCCCACCGCGAATGGCCGGCCCGGCGTGCACCACATCTTATCCCGCGCCTTCAAGGATATCTTCCCGCGCTATAAAACGATGCGCGGCTATCATGTTGCCCGCCGCGGTGGTTGGGATACACATGGATTGCCGGTGGAAATTGAAGTGGAGAAGAAGCTGGGCTTTACCAACAAGCAGCAGATTGAGGACTATGGCATCGCCAAATTCAATGAACTATGCCGGCAATCTGCTTTTACTTATATCCAGGAGTGGGAGCGCCTGACGGATCGCATTGGTTACTGGGTGGATTTAAGCA
>CALESS010000471.1 GCA_937907495.1 uncultured Anaerolineaceae bacterium | reverse complement strand
GGCTTTCCCAGCAATGTCCGCCTGACCCTGAGCAGCCCGTTCGCACTTCCGGCGGGGCGGTTCTGGCTGGTGTTCTATCCGGTGATGAGTTTCTCTCCAAATGGGCAATATGGCCGTCAGGTCTCCGAAACGGTAAACGGGCTGGATGCCATGGTCATCAATCCGGGTGGAGGGTTCAGCTTTCCCACGATCTGGACGTCCATTCAAGATGCCTCTACCTGGGGACTGCCCCAGCAGGACCTGGCATTTCAGTTGAAGGGTTATTGATGCGCTGAAGTGGAATTTTGACTGAAAAAGATTGCGCCGGTCAGGCAGAAAAAAAGCCTGCCGGCGCTTTCTGTTCTGAGAGCAAGCTGCCCACCCCGATTAAGTGCAGCTTAATTTAGGAAAGAAGATTCGGGAGAAAACGTTACGATTCTGTAAACTGGAATCCAGAGGGGCGTGAGTATAATGAATGGTAGCATAACAAACCGCTTTATTACCAAATTGCTGTTTCGATCCAGCCGGGCCATGAGGAGGGAAAGTAAGAGGCTTTCATTCGGTGGCGGGTGAGAAAGCAGGTGCAATTGTGGAAAAGCGATCATCCATGCAAGAAGCAGGAGTTGAAATGAAGAAAAACCTTGTCTTATCCTTGACCCTCATCCTTTTGGTTGTGAGCCTGATGTTGAACCCCTCCTCAGCCCAGGCGATGGATCCTCAAAGGCAACTTTCCTCTAAAGGGCCGGGAACGGGCTGCCAGGCCAGTTCGGGGGCTGCAATGCTGGCGAGCTGTGCCGAGGTAGCCCCGGTGATTCCGGTGAGATTGACCACGGACTTCGTTGTTTTTCTGCCGACGGTGATGAACAATGTGGTTCCCACCATCCCCACCCAGGAACAAACCAAAAGCACGGTCAATACCTCGGTCTATTCGGACCAAAAATTTGGGGATATTCCACTCTACAGCACCTACCTGGCGGATGATTTCCTGGTGGGGTCCGAAGGGCTGCATATCGAGGAGTTCTTCTTCCCCGGTCACTTGTATAATAACGGAACCACCCTCGCCAATGCCACTCAATTGGTATTCCAGATCTATGGGAACAATGGCGGTCTGCCTGCCGGGGATCCGGTGAATGGGGGAGCGATTTGGACCTTGTCCGTGCCTCCCAGCGATTCACGCATCACGCTGACGCAGGGCTCGCCGAACATCTATGGCAATGTCAAGCTGACCTTCTCCACACCGCTGTTCCTGCCTGCCGGTCGTTATTGGATCGTGTTCTATCCGGAGATGAACGTGATTACCGGTCAGTATGGCCGCTATGTCTCCGACTCCACCAATGGCTATGATGCGGTCGTGATGAACCCGGGCGGCGGCTTTTTGCCCAACGCCACCAGTTGGACTTCCATCCAACCCACCGCTTCCTGGGGTTTGGCCCAGCAAGACCTGGCATTTCGGGTCAAGGGATATTAATTCCCACCCGTAATTGTCATTTTTCTTCCAACAGCCCCGCCGAGAGAAATCTGGGCGGGGTTGGTTTTTAATGAGACCGGATTCTCATCTCCGGGGTTCTCTATCATAAAGCATCCAGCATTTTTGGAAATGTGCAGGAATACCCTCCACATAGCATGATACAATCGAGAAAGCTTGATCGAGGAGAGAATCACATGCCGCAAGAACGGACACGTAAAATTGTTGTCACCGGGGTGTTGGGGGCCATCGCGGTTTTCCTGGGCCTGACTCGCTGGGGATTTATCCCCTGGTTGGGCGGCATTTCATTAACCATCATGCACGTCCCGGTGATTATCGGGGCGGTGCTGGAAGGTCCGCTGGTGGGGGTGGCGATTGGGGTCATCTTTGGGGTATTCAGTATGATCCAGGCTGCGGTGGCACCGAACGGCCCGGCAGATGTGTGGTTCACCAATCCGTTACTCTCAGTGGCGCCGCGCTTATTTATTGGCCCGCTGGCCTGGCTGGCCTGGAAGGCTCTGAGCCGCTGGAAACCGATCGGCTTGATTGCCGCCGGACTGGTGGGCAGCCTGACGAATACGGTGCTGGTGCTGGGGATGATCGGGGTTTTGAAGTTTCTGCCCTGGGCAGCCATTCCGGCGATTGTGGCGGCGAATGGATTGCCGGAGGCGGGGATTTCGGCTTTACTGGTGCTGACGGTGGTCAGTGCCTGGTGGGGGCTGCGAATCGGCAAAAAGCAAGGTGCAAACCTGGAATAACGATCAGGGCTGGCGGTGGGTCACCCGCAAGACGGCGATTTTAGTCGGATGGT
>CALESS010000470.1 GCA_937907495.1 uncultured Anaerolineaceae bacterium | reverse complement strand
GTTTTCATCGGAAGGAACGGGAACATATTCAGCGCCATAAGCATTCCAGGCCTGCAAAGCCCCCAGGTAGGTGGGAGACTCGACCAGCACGCGATCTCCCCGGTTGATGAAGACTTTTCCCAACAAATCCAGGGCCTGTTGAGATCCGCTGGTGATGAGGATATTCTCGGCAGAGATATTGATCCCATAGCGGGAGGAATGGCGGGCGATCATTTCTCGCAGGGGTGTGTAGCCCTCTGTGGAGCCATATTGCAAAGCCATCGCTCCCTTGGTGGTGAGAACACGATCACAAGCGACACGGAATTCTTCGATTGGAAAGACATCTGGAGCGGGGAGACCACCTGCGAAGGAGATTACCTCGGGGTTTTCAACCAGCTTCAGAAGCTCACGAATGGCAGAGCCTTTCATTTTTTGTGTGCGCTGCGCAAAGCGATGTTCCCAGGGTGTTTTCGACATTCTTGCTCCTTTGAATCCGAGATGATTTTGCAGAAAATCTGCGGTCGCTTGAAATTGCGACCGCAGATGGTATGCCTACGATAATTTGGGGAAGCGGCTGGCAACGACAGCCGCAACCGGCAGCAGGACCCGGTCGTTGAGACCTAGTTCGGAGGGGGCCTTGCCGGGCGTTTTCGGGGCGCCCTGGAAGATGAAGATTGGGGTTCCTTCCTCGGCAGATTTGAGGTCCAGGAAAGCCTGCCCCGTCAGAAAACCTTCCATATCAATGGCGCACGAGGTGACGGATCCGATTACTTTGCCCTTGCGGTCCAGCACAGGGTCGCCCAGGTGGGCCATCCGCACACCTTTTTCAGTGAAGCGGAAGCGCACCACCACTCCCTGGCGTTTCTCTTCACGGCGAATGTAAGCGGAGCGGCCGATGAACCAGGGCTTGTAAATTTTGACGTAGGAGCCAAAACCAGCTTCCGCAACCCCATAATTCATCTCCCCGCCCATTTCGTGCCCGTAGAGCGGTAAACCGGCTTCTGTGCGCAGGGAATCACGGGCGCCGAGGCCGCAGGCTTTCAGACCCAGCAGTTCTCCCTTTGCCAACAGGGCATTCCAGAGTTCGACGGCGCGATCCGGGTGGACGAAGAGTTCGAAAGCCATCTTTTCGCCAGTGTAGCCGGTGCGGGAGACCACCAGGTCGAAGCCGCCGACGGTTGCATCGCACAATTCGGTGCGTTTAAGGGCCATGATTTTTTTGCGCGTCGGGGCATCCACCCCCAGGGCGAGCAAAATCTCGCGGGATTTTGGCCCCTGCAGGGCGATATCCACCCGCATATCCGCTCCTTCCGCCCGGTCTCGCAGATTGCGCAAGATGCAGCCCCGTCCAAAGGATTTTACCCAGGGCTGGTCTGCATCCACCTGCACGGTTCCTGCTTTGACAGCGTTGAGCCAGGCCCAATCTTTATCATCATTGGAAGCATTGACCACGACGAGGTATTTTTCATCCGCCCGGCGATAAACAAGCGTGTCATCTATCACATTGGCATCAACGTCCAGGAAGTGGGTATAGCAAGATTCACCAACAGCCAGCCCGGCAATGTCATTGCCACAGACCGAATCGAGGAAAGTGACCGCCTGGGGGCCTTCGGCCTGGAATACACCCATGTGAGAAACATCAAACAATCCGGCAGCTTTGCGGCAGGCCAGGTGCTCTTCCACTACGGATGTGTACCAGACAGGCATATCCCAGCCGGCGAAGGGCACCATTTTAGCGCCCATCTGGCGATGGGTCTCATGCAAGGGGGTGAGCCGAATAGGCGAGTCATTTTCCTGCCAGGTGAAGCGCGGCAGGGCGGCACCGGGGGTGGGGATCTGGCCGATAAAGTAGGGCTTTGTGCTGCTGATGGCATTCCCGGGGGCGTCTTGCGTTGCTGGTTCGGCGGATTCGCGAATATAAATTGGGCCGGGAATTCGGCGGGTGGGATCTGAATCGAAGGCTACATAGCCATCGGAGAGGTCCCGCAGCCAGGTGGCGGCGAGGGTGGCGTTTTGGCGTGCGGTTGAGAAGCGGTATAGGCCATCGCTGACGAAGGTAAGGGTTCCTTCGATGGCTCCGTTGGGGGTGAAGAGGATTGTTTTTTGTGATTCTCCGACGGTAAGAGCTTCCACAGCACTGGAGAAGGTGTAGTTGAGGTAGGTGAGCAGGTTGTTGCCGGAGAGGTCCAAGGCGACCCAGTTGGCTTGAGAGACGGGTTGGTCATCCAGGTAGAAGAAGTGCGGGTAGCCATGCTCGGTGGGGGTGAAATCTATGCCGGCTTTTTGTGCCAGGGCCTTCACCCGCAGCTTTGCGTCCTCCAGAACATTGAAATCAATTTTGGCTCGCTGGGCCAGGCCGCGGCGGGTTTCAACAGAGTATGGCGTGATGGCGGCAAAGACATCCGCAATCACATCTGCCACCTGGACCATTTCCGGTTCCTTAAGGCCGCGCTGGGTCATCCAGGGGGTACCCAGGCGAATACCGGAGGCATTGAGAGCTGTCTTGTCACCAGGGATGGTATTGCGATTCAGCACCAGGCCAACGAGATCGAGAATGCGGGCTGCCATATCCCCGGAAAGAGGTGTTCCATCCGGGCCGACAACCGTTTTGCAGTCAATGTTGCAGAGATGGGAGTTGGTGCCGCCAAAGGCAATCGTCAAGCCGCGCTCTTTCAGTCGCTCCACCAGGGCAGCGCAATTCTTGATGATCTGAGCCTGTAGATTCTTGAACTGTTGGGTGCGGGCGAGTTTGAAGGTGAGGGCAAGGGCGGCAAATATGTGGACGTGCGGCCCGCCCTGTTCACCGGGGAAGACGCCGCGGTCAATTTTTCGGGCCAGGGGGCCATCGGTGGTGAGAATACAGGCGCCGCGCGGCCCGCACAGTGTTTTGTGGGTGGTGAAAGTGATGATGTGGGCATGACCGACGGGAGAGGGAACGGAGCCGGATGCCACCAGCCCGGCGATGTGTGAAATATCGGCCAGCAAATAGGCGCCGACTGAATCGGCGATGGCGCGGAAGCGTGCCCAATCCGGAATGAAGGGATAGGAGGAGTAACCGGCGATGATGATGCGCGGCTTATGTTCGGTTGCCAGGGCCTGGACGGCATCGTAATCAATTTGCCCGGTTTCATAATTGATGGTGTAGTGAACGGCCTTGAAGAGCTTGCCAGAACGGTTGACCGAGGAGCCGTGAGTGAGATGACCGCCATGCAAGAGGTTCATTCCAAGGATGCAATCCCCGGGGTTGATGAGGGCGGTGTAGACGGCATTATTTGCCGGGGCACCGGATAAGGGTTGAACATTGACGAAGATTTGATCGGCGGAGAATTTATCCGTGGCAAAGGCTTCGGCACAGCGCCGGCGGGCCAGGGATTCGATCACATCGGCATATTCCACGCCTTTGTAGTAGCGGGGGTCAGCGTAGCGGCGATAATGGGAAAGACGGGCTGTGTAATCCAGAATTTCTGCTTCGCTCAACTGGCGGGATTCCTCATCCGGATAGCCCTCGGCATACAGGTTCTGAAAGGATGAGCCCATTGCCTCGCGCACTGCGAGGGGAGCGGTACTCTCGGATGCAATGAGAATTAACTTTCTGTACTGGCGCTCAGATTCAACCTGCGTAAGTTCATAAACCTCTGGATCAAGATCGGCCAGAGAGCCGCGAAAAAGAAAATCTACCATGGATCGTTCTCCTTAACGGAATGGAAATACCATCCTTAATATTGTAACCGACCTGCTGAAAAGTTCAATCCTGTTTTCTGTCTATAATTTGCCTGTCATATGACGGTTGAGAGACGCAATTCAACAGGAAGCCAGTATTCAATCCAACACAGGCATTGCAGGAGGTTATTGAATATAAGATTTCATCTGATCGAGAATATAAAGGAAGACGGATTCTTTTTCTGGCTCATTGTGCAGCTCATGATAAAAGCCATCCCAAACTTTGAGCGTGACCGGCCCCTTGAGGTGCTTTGCCCATTCGATATTCATGATCGGGTTGACCAGCCGGTCAGCGGAACCTTGCAGTATGACGAGGGGATAGGGATATTCATGAACCTGGAGGGCTTTCGCACCATTGGAAAGAAGCTGCATTCCCAGGCGGGCGGAAATTTTTCCGTGCACGAGCGGGTCGTTTCGATAGGCAACTTCAATTTGCGGATCGCGGGCCAGCCCGGAGAGGTCGAGGGCGTTATCCAACATCAGCTTGGGGGCAAGTTTATCCATCACTTTTGCCAGCAGAAGTTTGGTGGGCGGAACGGGATCGGCAGGAGAAAGACCGGGAGCGGAAGCGAAAATACACTTGATGTTGAGGTCATCGCGGTGCAAGCCGTAATAAATGACCAGCGAACCCCCCAGGGAATGCCCGTACAAGAAATTGGGTTTACCCGGGTAGCTGGCGTTGGACCTCTCCAGAAGATAATCAATGGCACTGGCAACCTCGTCGTAGGAATGAATGTGACCGCGTTCCCCGCTCGAAAGGCCGTGACCGGGTAGGTCAAAACTCTGTACCACGAAGCCCGAATGGTTGAAGAAATCTGCAAAATGTTGATAGCGGGCATAGTGCTCTCCCAGCCCATGCACCAGGGTGATGACACCAATTGGTTCAGCGTCTGGCTTCCATTCGATACCAGCCAGTTGAATACCCTGCGCATCCTTCCAGGTGAATTTGGTTTCCATTCTATTCTCCTCGCCTGACTTTGAATTTCAATTTGATCTTGAATCAGTTTATACTACTCAGTGAAATCTGACAAGCAGATTTGGCATTGCCGGAGATGTCCTATGAAGGAAACGCCAAACCGGATTATTTTCTGCATTCAGCCAAAGCAGGGCTTGATTTTGAAAACAAGGCAAGCATGATGTAAAATTAGGGAAAATGGTTGCGAGGTGACCGTATGACCGATTTGAGAATTGAGAAATTAGCCCAACTGCTGGTGTCATATTCGGCAGATGTAAAGCCGGGCAATAAAGTGGTTGTGGAAGGCGGGATGGCTGCTGCCCCCTTGCTGCGGGAGATTTACCGCCAGGTTATCCTTGCCGGCGCCTACCCGTATGTGAATATGGAATTGCCAGGGGTGGATTACATTTTTTACCGGTATGCCAGCGATGAACAATTGCAGTATATTCATTCTCCGGCCCGGCACGTCATTGAGAATTATGACCGCTTTATTTCCATCCTGGGGGAGCAAAACACCCGCACATTAAACAGCATTGATCCGCAACGGATGGCAATAAGGCAGCGAGCCACTGAACCCTTGATGAAATCATACCTCGCCCGCGCCGCCTCCGGGGAAATGAAATGGTCGCTCAGCTTATTCCCCACGAATGCCTACGCCCAGGATGCAGATATGAGCCTGGAGGAATATGAGGATTTTGTTTACTCAGCCATCCTGCCGGATATGAACGATCCCATGGGGTACTGGAAGAAGTTTTCTGCACGGCAGCAGCAGGTAGTGGACTGGTTGAAGGGCAAACATGAAATCCATGTGAGCGGGCCGGAAACGGATCTGTACCTGCGGATTGATGACCGTCCGTTCATCAATTGCGATTGCCATGAGAACGTTCCGGATGGAGAGGTGTTTACCGGCCCGGTGGAGGATAGTGTCGAAGGAACGGTGTGGTTTTCCTACCCGGCGATCTATAACGGTCACGAGGTGACCGGGGTGAGGTTGTGGTTTGAAAAAGGGCGGGTGGTAAAGGCAACCGCAGATAAAAACGAAGAGTTCCTACTACAAACCATTGATACGGATGAAGGCGCCCGTTACGTGGGTGAGTTTGCGATTGGCACGAACGAAGGCATCCAGAAGTTCACCCGCAACATCCTGTTCGATGAGAAGATCGGGGGCAGCTTTCACCTGGCGCTGGGTGCAGGTTACCCGGAGACAGGCAGCATTAACGATTCAGCAATCCACTGGGATATGATTTGCGATTTACGCGATGGCGGAGAGATCAGCGTGGATGGTGAGGTTTTGTATCGAAACGGTAAATTCCTGCTGGATTTCAAAGAATAGCCAACCGCCATTCCCCTGCTGGAAGCCCGGCAAGGAACTATTGGCGATCTTATGGGTTAATGGAAGTGGAGAAAGTTGGACTCTTCAGAGCAAAATCCTTTACCAGATGATGATGTGCTGGATGATGCCATCCAGGGAGATGCCGCTGCGTTTACCGCTTTATACGAACGGTACGTCAGCAAGATTTATAACTATATTTATTATCGAACCGGCAGCCCGGCGGATTCTGAAGATTTAACCGCCAAAGTATTTCACCGGGCATTGGGGCATATCAGCGGATATAAACAAATGGGTGTGCCATTTTCAGCCTGGCTGTACCGGATTGCCCACAACCTGGTTGCCAACTGGCACCGTGATAACAGCCGCAAGAAGGAAGTTCCACTGGAGTATCATGACAATCTGCCCCAGCGGGGCGATCTACCGGAGACAGCACTGGTTCACAGCCAGGAACAGGAAGTTCTGATGCGGGTGATTCGGAAGATGCCAGCAGACCGGCAACAGTTGATCATCTTAAAATTCGTGGAACATCTTTCGAATGTTGAAATTGCGGTGATTATGCGGCGCAGTGAAGGAGCCATCAAGAGCCTGTATCATCGGACCTTGCTGGCAATACGCGATGAAATGACGGCATTATCCATTGACAAGGAGAAGTGAAATGTTGAAGATTGTCACCGATGGGGCAACCGATATGCCAATGGATTGGGCGGAAGAATTTGATATTCAGGTCATCCCGCTTCGAATTCGCTTTGGCGAAGAAACCTATATCCAGGGGCAAGATGTCACCAATGACACCTTCTATGATTTGATCAAGCAAAAGCAACAAATCCCCCAGACTTCTTTGCCTTCGCCCTTTCAGATTGCGGAGTTTTATCGGGGGGTTGCCAAACCGGAGGATACGGTCATTTCCATTCACCTTAGCAGCCTGCTTTCTGGTACTTTCTCAGCGGTTCAACTGGCTGTGCAGGAAATTGGCAATGAATTAGACATCATCACTTTTGATTCCAAGGCTGGCTCAGCCGCGGTCGGGTTTATGTGCCGCGAGGCACGCCGCATGGAGCGGGCGGGGCATTCGGTGCAGCAGATTTTGAACCGCCTGGAAGTGATGAAACAAAAATTGGTGGTGATTTTTACCCTTGATAACCTGGAATATGCCAGGTTGAACGGAAGGGTGAGCGCACTTCAATCCATTTTATCTTCAATGTTAAAAATCAAACCAATCGTGGTTTTGAAGGAGGGCATGCTTACCATCGGGGATAAGGTGCGCACCCGGCAGAAAGCATTGGATAAGGTTCTGGAAATTGTACGCGAGAGAGTAGGCAAAAACCAGGTGCTGCTGGCTGTGGTTCACGCAGCAGATCTTTCCACCGCGCGCGTGCTGATGGAATGCGCCAAACAATACCTGGTCGTAAAAGAGGTGATCATGACGGACCTTGCCATTCCAGTGGCGGCAAACCTCGGCCCTGGAACGGTAGGGCTGGTCGCCATCCCTGTGGAGGAGGGAGTGACATATGCCTGAGGAAAGTAACATGGGCCTGGTAGAATATGAGTTGATGATGTCGCTCAACCGGGTGGAACCCCGGCAGGAGTTTGTGAGCCGATTGAAGGAACGCCTTCTTTCACCATCCCATGTTCAATTGGAGGTTCCTTCTCGGATCACGCCGTTCATTCCGGCAGTGGGTGGAGTGCTGGCAGGCGTTTTGATATTCTGGGTGGTGCGCAGGATAGCCAACTATTTCACCCCGCGATCATGATCTATTCCGGGGGGAAGAATTTCAGGTCCAGCTCCTCGTTGGAAGGTTCCACCAGGGTTGAGCCATCTGGAAAAATGATGGTTGGAACACTGCGATATCCGTGGTTAAGTTCTTCCACCAGGCGTCCCCCCTCCGCATCGAAGTCAATATCAATCCACTGGTACGGGATGTTGTGTTTGGAAAAGTAGGCCCGTGCCCTGCGGGTGTCACCGCACCATGAGGTGCCGTAAATAATGATGGATTCTGAATTTTCCATATTTCAATCGCTTTCTGGATATTGTGATAAAACCCATTGAATAATCAACCGGGCGGCCTGAATGGGGTCCATGGGGGCTTGGAGATTGAAATTCTCATCCACCCGCGTCGTTAATGTCAGGCTGGCTTGGCGAACTTCCGCAGGGATCTGGTCATTGGATTGGAAGAGCAACAAGAGATCGTAAGCATTGACGGAATGGATGGGTGCGTCGCTTTCTTCCAGGTAATATTGGATGGCTGCGCCGCTTGCCCGGCGGGCGCAGACCCGAGACCGGCCCGCCAAACCATTCTGGAGGAATCCCTCTGCATCGGATAGTTCTTTTCGTGCCCGGTTCAAAAGTAATGAGGACATCCCTCAATTCTACTCAAAAAAAACAGAATAGCCAACCAAACTTCTGATCACCATGGAATTCCGAGGGGGTGAGACCCTGCAAGGTAAGGAAAACAATACCCGTACG
>CALESS010000469.1 GCA_937907495.1 uncultured Anaerolineaceae bacterium | reverse complement strand
GCATCAACCATCCGGGGGATCTGCTCAAAGTCGGGCAGGAAGTGAAAGTCAAGGTCATCTCCATTGACCGCGAAAAGAAGCGCATCGGTCTCTCCATCCGCCAACTCCAGGATGACCCCTGGACCACCCAGATCGCCCAATACCAGGTAGGTATGTTGGTGGAAGGCACCATCACCCGCCTGACCAAGTTCGGTGCGTTTGCCCGCCTGGATGGTGACGTGGAAGGCCTGATCCACATTTCCGAAGTTTCCGAACGCCGCATTGAACACCCCAAAGAGGTGCTCAAAGAAGGCGATGTCGTCACCCTGCGCATCATCAAGATTGACCCGGACAACCACCGCATCGGCCTCAGCCTGCGCAAAGTGGAATCCATGGCCTATGCCGATATGGACTGGCAATCTCTGCTCGATGAGCAGAACGCCGAATCTGTTGAAGAGCCCGTGGATAGCCAGCCGGAAGAACCCGCCGTGGAAACCGTGGTGGAACCTGCTGCGCCCCCGGTTGTCAAGCGCACCCGCAAGAAGGCAGCTGAACCGGTAGCGGAAACCCCCGCCGAACCCGTTGCTGAAGCCGAACCGGTGGCTGAAGCCCCCGTTGAACCCGCCGCAGAAACTGAACCCGTGGCAGAACCCCCCGCCGAGCCTGTTGCAGAAACCGAACCGGTGGCAGAAACCCCCGCCCAGCCGGTGGATGAAGCGGCTGAAGAACCCGCCGAACCCGCGGACGAGCAGGGCGAAGAAAAACCCGAGTAATCTCCGAAAGGAACCCCAGAGCGCACCGCCCCGGTGCGCTCTTTTTCTACCCGATGAGCTATTGGATCATTGATTCCCACGAAGATATCGCCTATAACATGCTGGCCTTTGGCCGGGATTACCTGCACTCCGCTGCTGAAACCCGCACCCTGGAAGCCGGCAGCCCCACCCCTGCGCGGAACGGCGACACCCTGCTGGGCTGGTCAGATTATCAGCGCGGCCGGGTGGGCCTGGTGTTTGCCACCCTCTTTGCCACCCCCCGCCGTTATGCGGAACCCTGGGATGTGCAAGCCTACACCACGTTTGCCCAGGGAAGGCAGCTCTTCCACAACCAGTTGGAGGCTTACCACCGACTGTGGGGCGAACATCCAGAGAAATTCCGCCCGGTGCTCAACCGCCGCCAGTTGAGCGAAGTGCTGCAGCCCTGGCAGCAAGCGGATGACCCGGCCTCCGCCCATCCGGTGGGAATGCTGGTGCTGATGGAAGGCGCCGAAGCCCTGGAATCCCCCGAGGAGCTGGTGGAATTCTGGGAGCACGGCGTACGCATGGTGGGGCCGGTCTGGGCGGGCACCCGCTACTGCGGCGGGACGAAAGAATATGGTTCCTTCAGCCGGGAAGGGCGCCGCCTGCTGGAGATGATGGCGGAGCTGGGCATGATCCTCGACCTCTCCCACATGACCGAAGAATCCGCCCTGCAAGCCCTGGACCTTTACCCCGGCGCGCTGGCTGCCAGCCATGCCAATGCCCGGGCCATCCTGCGGGATGGCGGCGAGCGCCAGTTGACCGACCGCACCCTGCAGCGCCTTTGCGAGCGGGGTGGGGTGGTGGGGGTGGTTCCGTTGAACCAATTCCTGCGCCCCGGCATTCTCAAATCCGACCCCCGGCGGGATACCCCGCTGGATTGGCTGGCCGTGCACATTGACCACATTTGCCAGGTGAGCGGCGATGCCCGCCACGTGGGGATTGGCACCGATTTTGATGGCGGCTTTGGCGTGCAGCACGTTCCGCCAGAAATTGATACAATAGCAGATATGCAGAAACTTGCGCCGCTGCTCGAGGCACGCGGCTATACCCCCGAAGATATCCAGGCCATCCTGGGCGGCAACTGGCAGCGCCATTTGGAAACCGCCCTGCCGGAGTAAGAAGGAACCCACATGTCCGTTTCCCCCCAATTCGATGCCTCTAATTTTGTGCCCACTCAGCGGGTGCAAACCCCGCGCCGCCGGGTGCGGCTGGGGATTCTGCTGACCCTGGCAGGATATATCTTGTTCCTGCTGGGCGCCCGCCCGGACCTGTTTGGAGCGGATCGCAGCCCGGTGATCGGCTTCGTGCAGATTGCGGTTTTCCTGGTGGGGATGGGGTTCATTTGCATCGGAGGGTACATCAGCCTGATGGCGCTCTGGAAGGGGCGCACCCCAAGCATTGCTGCCGATATCGGTCAACGGCTGGTGGCAACCGGTTTTGTGCTGGCTATCTTTGCCGGCATGGCAGATGTTTTCGGCTTTGGCAGCCATCCCCTGCCGGGTGTGCCCTATTTTGGCCCCTTGCAGGCGCGTGGAGTGATTATCGGTCAGGCCATCATCACCCTTGGCTTTTTACTGTTAATTCCCCAGGCAGAGAAGAAGCCGAAAAACGAAACGTAGCAACCCCCGCTTCGATCAATCCCCCATCGCCCGCAGCATATCCCCGTTGGTGTTGAACTTGAACTCCTCCAGCGCCAGGTCGGCCGCGCGCGCCTGCTCGATCGCCAGCAGGCGATCCAGGTGCGCCACCGTGACCACCGGCTTGCCAAGGCCCGCCAGGCGCTCGTGCAGGGCAGCCAGCGGCAGGTGAGGCAAGGGCTGCAATGTGTGCAGGTATTGCAGCAGCGCCCGGGCGCCGTTGGTACCATCTTTGCGGGCCACCCCCACCAGCCCGGTGCTGGCCTGGCGCGCCCAACCCGCCATGAACACATCCGGGATGGGGTTGTCGGTGTCCGGCTCGTAGGCCTCGTAGGAGATGCCCTCCACGGGGAAGCGCGGCTGCGGCGATTTGACAAACTCCGAGCCGCGCACCGGCAGGCCGAGGTGGTCA
>CALESS010000468.1 GCA_937907495.1 uncultured Anaerolineaceae bacterium | reverse complement strand
AAAGTTCGCACAGCAACCCGTCTTTTAATCCCGGTATTATTGGTCTTCCTGCTGATATTCGGCAGTATGCCCAACCGGGCTGCGGCCGCCGGGCAAGTTCCGGGCGCCATGCTCATCCAGCCGGGCTTCCTCAACGCGGATAGCACCCGGCCCTGGGTAAATTTGAGCGGCGGAAATGCGGTAGCGGAGCCCGCCCACCTGTTGGCCTCCTCCAGCCGTGCCATCTCGCTGGCGGGCGGCGACTTGAACCGCGATGGCCTGCCCGAGCTGGTGGTGGGCTATGCCGATGGAGCAGCCGGCTGGCTGGTGGTGTACCCGGCAAACCCGGCGGGAAAAGAAGCCGGCCTGTTTGGCGAGCCAACCCAAAGCCTGGGTTTGCCCTTCTCCCCAGATTGGCTGGGCAGCGGCGACCTGAACGGGGATGGGTTCGCCGACTTGCTGGCAGCCGGGCGCAACCAGCCCGGGTTGACCTATTTCCCCGGCGATGGCACCGGTTATTTTTCTGATCCACAATCCATCCGCCTGGAGGCTGGCATCACGGCCCTGGCGCTGGGAGAATTTGGCCGCCAGGATGGCCTGTTGGATGTGGTCGCCGGGCTGGAAAACGGAGAGGTGGTCTTGCTGGCGGGTGCGCCCGGCGCCCCTGCGCAAGCGCAGAACCTGGTTCGCCTGCCGGAGGCAATCTCCGGGCTGGCTATCGGCCAGTTGGATGAGGATTTCCCCTTTGACCTGGCCCTGACCAGCGGAGAGGGTTTGTATTTGCTGTACGGGCCGGATCAGTTCAGCAACCCCGCCCTCACCGATCTCCGGGTGGAAGGCATTGCCCTCGGTTTTGCCGTCCGCAGCCTGGCACTGGGAGATTTCCAGGCAGAGCCAGAGCAGCACCTGGAGATCGCCTTGCTCTCGGCGCAGGATGGCAGCCTGCACCTGTTGGATCGCAGCGGGCAGCCGCTGGAGGGGAGTTCCCTCAACCGGGTTAAGCTCAACCAGCCGCTCAACGCTGGAAGTGCGGCAGGGGAATTATTGACCACCAAAACCTCCACGCTGGCAGGCGATGACCTGCTGATTCTCGATTCCACCAGCCGCCAATTGCAGATTTTCAACGCCAGCCAGAGCGATGCCCGGCTGGGCCAGGTAAGCAGCCGCGAAGTGCGGGCAGCCTTACCGCTTCACCTGAATGGGGATGCTTTGATGGACCTGGTGGTGCTCGGCGGAGAGACCAACACGCCGCACTATCTGTTGACCGCCCCCGTCCATACTTTTGTCGTCTCGGTGACCTGGGATTTGGACGATGATACCCTGGGAGATGGAATTTGTGATGCCTCCGGCGAGTTGGAGTGGGGTCTGTGTTCCCTGCGGGCAGCCATCCAGGAAGCCAATGCCAGCCCCGGCCTGGATGAAATCCAGTTGGGCTTCCGGGTGGATCCATCTTCCGCCCTGCCCACCATCACGGAATCGCTGACGCTGGATGGAACCCAGGCGGCTGCGGAAGTGAACGGCAGCAGCCTGACCTCCACCTATGGTTTGTATTTCGTCAGCGGCAGCAGCACGGTGAGTGATATTAAATTCCGGGAGTTTCAATGGCCTGCCATCTATATGCACACCGGGGGGAACCATCTCATCACCCGGGTACAAATCGGGGCGGATAACCAGGGCCGCGGCATCGTGATCACCACGGCCAACAATCAGCTGGTGGAAAATGTGATTTCCGGAAACGCCGCGGAAGGCGTGGCGATCTTTGCGGATGGCAATGTACTGAAGAAGAATTGGATCGGCCCCTCCTCAATTGGCGGGTCCGGTTGGGGCAACCACAAAGCCGGCATCTTTATCTTCGCTGCGGATAACACCATCATCGGTGGAACGGATGCTGACCGCAATGTCATTTCTGGCAACTGGGATGGCGGAATATCCCTGGGTGGTGGTTCTGCAGGTACCCGGGTGCAGGGGAACTACATCGGCACAAATACGGCTGGCCTGGTGGCCTTGACGAATGACGGTCGGGGCGGAGTGGATTGCGACAATGCACCTTCCACCACCGTTGGCGGTCCGACCACGGCCTATGGTAACCTGATCAGCGGGAATAAAACCGGCCTGACGGTGCGGGGCAACAATACAGCCGGCATTTTAATTGTCAACAATACCTTTGGTCTGAATGCCACCGGAACCGCCAGCCTTCCCAACCTCAACCAGGCCATTCTACTGAAGCCCACCGGGAGCGCCAATTTTGTGCGGGTTGAGAACAATTACATCGCCGGCAGCTCCAGCAGCGGACACGGTATCGAAGTCCTGGGAGAAGCCAGCCCGGCGCAGTGCATCGCCCATCTGCTGACCGATAACATCCTCGGCACCAACCCCGCCCGAACGCTGGCCTTTGGCCTGGGCAAGGATGGGATTCATATCGGCGGGGTGAGTTGTACCACTCTGGATGGAAATACGGTGCTGAATAGTGCGGATGATGGGATTGAGATCAGCGGCAGCCCGGCCCAGGTATCTGCCACGCTTCTTGGAAATATCGTCTCTGGTAACGCCCGCAGCGGCATTGAACTTAACACCCACTTCAACCAGTTGGAAAACAATATTGCCACATATAACCGGGAAGGCGTGATTGTTGAGGGTGATGCCAACTTTTTAATCAATACCGAGGCCAGCTATAACACGGGCACCGGGGTTGCCATCTATGGCGATGATAATACCCTGCAAGGCCCGGGGAATGACAGCTTCAAGATCCTGGGGAATTCTTATGAAGGGTTGATCCTGGCGGGAAACCAGAACACGGTGATTTCGACATACATCCTCGTCAATGGCTCCAGCGGGGTGCTGGTAAGCGGGGATGAAAACATCATCGGCGGGCCGGCCAACGCCAACCTTATAAACGGAAATTATGATGGCATTGATCTACAGCCCGGGGCAGCCGCGACCGTTGTGGCGGGTAATTACATCGGGCTGGAAGCCAATGGCAGCACCCCGGCGGGGAATGCCAGGGCCAACATTTTCTTCCGCGGGGAAGGCGGCATAATCGGCGGCAGTTCGGCAGCGATGGGTAACGTGATTGGAGATGCCCCGGCGGGCATCCTGATCCAGGATGGCGCGGCCGACCTGGTCATCCGCTACAATAAAATTGGCACCAACGCAGCCGGAACGGCGGGCGTGGGCAACCAGGTGGGGATTAAAATCGAAAACGGGCGGGAATTGTCCATCCTCCAGAATCAGATCGCCTATAACGGCGATGGCATCCTGGCCGTGCAGGGAGTAAACAACCAGATCAGCCAGAACCTGATCTACAACAATACCCGCCTGGGGATTGACCTGATGCCCGCCGGCGTCACCACAAACGATAGCGGGGATATGGATAGCGGCCCCAACAACTTGCAGAACTTCCCGGTACTCACTTCGGCGGGCATCTCCGGCGGGGTGGGACGGGTGCAGGGTTCCTTCCTGGGTTGGGCAAGTGCCAGCTACACCCTGGAGTTCTTCTCCGTCCCCTTCTGCGATGTGAACGGATATGGGGAAGGACAGGTTTACCTGGGGAATAAGATTGCCACCAGCAATTCCGCCGGCATCATCACCATTGACGAACAACTGGCAACCACCCCCAGCCTCAATCATTTCATCACCGCCACTGCAACCAATATGTACGGCGACACCTCGGAGTTTTCGCATTGCGTCAAGGTGGGGGTGTTGGGGGGCGCAGCCACAATGACGGTCAATACCCTGGTGGATGCAGCGGATGCCAATTTGGCAGATGGCATCTGCGACAGTGATTCCGGCACGGCAGGGGAACAGTGCAGCCTGCGGGCTGCCATTCAACAATCCAACTCCAATTCCGGCGCCAACACCATTCTGCTGCCAGCCGGGGAGTACACCTTCAGCCGGGCGGGGCGTTCAGAAAACGCAGCCCTCACCGGAGACCTGGATATTACGGATGAATTGGTACTGCACGGGGCGGGGGCCAACGTCACCGTGGTGAATGCGGCGGGCCTGGACCGGGTGTTTGAAATTCGCACCTCGGCCCTGGTGACGTTGAGCGGCATTACCCTGAAAAACGGCAACCCCGGCAACAGCGCCGGCGGCGGGATTTCGATCAACACCGGCGCCAACCTGACCCTGGAAGCCGTAACCATCCAGGATAACCAGGTGGGGGCCAGCGCCGGCGGCGGTGGAATCTACAACCTTGGAACCATGCTGGTGAGCGACAGCGCCATCCTCAACAACCAGGCCGGGATGAATGGCGGCGGATTGTACCAGTGGGGCGCCTCCAGCCTGGGCACTTTCCTCAACAGCACTTTTAGTGGCAACCAGACGGCAGCCAGCGGCGGCGGCATCTTCGTTGAATCCTCCGCCCAGGTGTTCCTGCGGAATGTCACCGTCACCCTGAACGTGGCTGATAGCGACAATTTGAATGGTGGAGATGGGGGCGGCCTGAATAAAAACGCCGCCACCCTTACCCTGCAAAACAGCATCGTTGCCGCGAATGTAGATAACAGCCATGATATCTATGAGCATGGGCTGGCAGATTGCGCCGGCACCTATCTCTCCAATGGTTATAACCTGATCAGCGACCAGGCATTGCCCTACGGTTCTTCCACCCCCGGCTGCAGCCTGCTCAATGGCACAGGGGATAGCCTGGGCGGTCAATGGCTGATGACGAATTACCTGGTCTTTTATGCCGGCCTGGGGCCGCTTCAATTGAACGGCGGCACCACCCCCAGCCATTCGCCCATTGCCTCCGGTTCGGGTTTCACCGTGGACAGGGGCAGCCCGGATGAGGCAGGGTCAGGCGGCAGCTCCTGTGAATTGCTCGATCAGCGCGGCCAGCCCCGTCCACTGGATGGCGGCACGGATGGTATCGCCCGTTGTGACCGGGGCGCAGTGGAGTTGATCCCGATTACCATCAGCGTGGGCGATGTGACCGTCACCGAAGGCAGCCCCGCCGAGTTCCAACTCACCCTGTCGGGCAGCCCGCAGATTAATTTCAGCGTGGATTATTCCACCCAGAGCGGCAGCGCCACCTCCGGCCTGGATTTCCTCGAAACCTCCGGAACGCTCATCCTCACCGCCGGCGGGCCTACGGTCTATACCATCCCGGTAACCACGCTGACGGATACCCTCAGCGAAGGAACGGAGACCTTCCAACTCAAGCTCACCATGGGAACCTATGCCCTGATTGCGGATGGCGAGGGGACGGGCACCATCCTCGATGGCAGCCCGCTGCCCTCCATCCAGATCAACGATGTTTCCGCCAGCGAGGGAGATGCCGGTGAGACAACCACTGCCAGCTTCAACGTGACCTTGAATAACCCCAGCGGGTTGCAGGTACGGGTTTCTTATAACCTTTCGGGAGGCAGCGCGCTGGCTGGCGAAGATTTCATCCAGAGCCAGGGCACCCTCATCTTCCCGGCGGGCAACACCAGCCAAACCCTGGCTGTGAGCCTCCTCGGCGATAACTTGCAGGAGGGCAATGAGACCTTCACCGTCACCCTGAGCAACCCGGTCAACGCCAGCCTGGGGGATCCAACCGGAATCGGCACCATCCTGGATCAGGATATCCCCGTGCTGGATATCCGCGACGCCTCCACACTGGAGGGCGATTCTGGAAGCAGCATGCTGAACTTTGGCGTCTTTCTTTCCAAACCCAGCACCAGCGAGATCCGGGTCAGTTTCATCACCTCGCCCGATAGCGCCCACTCTGGCAGCGATTACATTCACCAGGTCGGTCAA
>CALESS010000467.1 GCA_937907495.1 uncultured Anaerolineaceae bacterium | reverse complement strand
CGGCTACCAAGCCCAACAGTTAATAACCATGGGGTAGCTGAAATAATTTTCCCGGGGCGCCTTTCAACCCTTGTGCTTTCGAAGGATCGAGCTGCCAGGCTGCAATGACCAGGAACAGGCCTACCATGCCAAAAACAATACCCCGTGCCACGATCCCAATGCGGCCAAGGCGTTTTATCCAGCGCGCCTGATAAGGGCTGAGATCATACATCTGAAATTGTTTGTCAAATTTCCTGCTGAGCGCCTGGAATAACTGGCCCACACCGATCCCAAAAATCACCACACCCGCCAACCCCAGCAAAAAGGGGCCCCAGGCAGTTGCAAGCAGCCGGGAAGCCAGCGATTGAGTGGCAGCCGTTTGGGCCCCATTATGGGCAGCCTTGCCAGAGCCATTCAACAGGTGATAGGTGGGGAGGATGAGCGAAGCGTAAGAGATCGGGCTGACCAGGTTTCCCAACCGCTCGATGAAACCGGTGGCATCGCTGCCCATATGAAGCGGGTCAAAAAATGTCCGAATGAACCCCCACAGGGTATAGCCTGCCAGCCCCACCAGCACCAAAACCAGCAGAACCCTTCCCAACGGGTTGGCTCCCAGGGCTGCCAGTGCGCCCTGTTGATCGGCTGGAGACGCCCGCTTACCGAGTACCACTTCCAGGGCAAGCAGCCCCATGGTAAAGTAAATCAATCCACGGGCGCCAAAACCCACCCGCGTCCAGGCTTCGACGAGCGGGCTAAAAGCTACTTTACGGGCCTCATGGGAGCTTTCTTCCTTGACTCTTTCAATCATGGCTGCACTTTTTCATCATTTCATGCCTCATTTTTCTGCCCCCCGGTGATTGGGTTTGGGGGGTTGCTTTTCCGTCCCCGCATCTTCGATGATTTCTGCCACCTCTTCGATGCGGGTGGAGATGCGGGTGTATTTTTCGCCGATCCGGCGAAATTGAGCTTGCAGGGTTTCCAACTCTTCATCCGAAAGCTCTTCCAGGTTGACCATCGTATTGCGGGCGCCTTTAATGGAACGGATTAATTCATCCAGTTTTAGATGCAGCGCCTTGGCATCCCGGTTCTGCGTGTTCTGAATCAGGAATACCATCAAAAATGTCACAATGGTTGTGGCGGTGTTAATCACCAGTTGCCAGGTATCGGAATAGTGAAAGAGAGGCCCGCTGAATCCCCAGCCTAACAGGATGACCAGGGCCAGGATAAAAGCGGCCGGGGAACCGACCGCTTCCGAGGCGCGATGCGAAAATTTTCGAAATAGCTCTTTCATTTCGGTACCTCGTAAAATTCTAACTTTTAGCGGTATGGCGCTCCGCGGCCTGGGCTTCGCTGGCGGTGCTTTGCGGGGCTACCGGCTGGCGCTGGAAGACCTTCCCCTTACCCCAGCGGTACACCGCCACAATCAACACCAGGGTCAAAATGCCGAGCAGATAGGCGCCGATCACATCACTGGCCCAGTGTTGACCCTGGTTCACCCGTGACAGACCAATCAGCAGAATAAAAGCCGCGAGGAGGATGAGCAGAACGGTGCGGAAGGGAGATTTCTTCAGCAACGTAAAGACCAGGTACCATACAAAGCCGAGAAAGGCTGTATAGAACATGACGTGCCCGCTGGGAAAGCTGTAGCTATCCAGAATCTTAACCACCCGCACCAGGTCCGGCGCGGGGCGCGGGCGATGGATGAGAAATTTCACCAGGGCGTTTATCCCTTCAACCAGCGCTGCGCCGCCGAAGGCCATTACCGCTTCCCAGTGCAGGCCGAAGAGATAAAAGGCCAGGCTCACCAGGGCCACCAGGATAATGGATTGGGGAGCAAAGCCGGGCCAGCTGACCACGGTCATTAGCGAACCGAAGAGAGGCGTCTTGACTCCCTGGACAACCTGGGTGAACTGTAAATCGAAGGGCAAATCCGTCAGGATGGTTACCAGGAAAGCCAGGATCGAGAAGGAGACAGCCACCAGCAGCAGGGCGGTGCGAAATACCAGGTGGCGCACCCGGCGCTGCCAGGGCGGGGCGGTTTCCTTGCGGGCTGCTGTTTCTGCCGCGGTCTTTAGGTGCTCAATCG
>CALESS010000466.1 GCA_937907495.1 uncultured Anaerolineaceae bacterium | reverse complement strand
CCCAAGTTCGGCATCTGGATTGGCTCGGAGAAAAAGAAGACCCGCCGCCGATGAGCTCAAGCGAGACCATCACCCTCCAGGCGATTGGCGTCATCCACACACCCTTCACCCAGGCGGCAGAAACCCCCATCCAGGCGGTGCGCTCCACCGCCATCGGCCAGGTGGAAGTGTTCCCGCCTTTTGCCCCCGGTTTGCAAGACCTGGAAGGCTTCTCCCATATCTATCTCATCTATCAATTCCACCGCTGTGAAGTCACCCAATTGCTGGTGGAACCCTTTCTGGATGACCAGCAGCACGGAATTTTTGCCGTGCGCCACCCCTTCCGGCCCAACCACCTCGGTCTTTCACTGGTGGAGCTGACCGGTATCTGCGGCAATCTGCTGGAAATCCGGGGGGCGGATATGTTGGATGGCACGCCGCTGCTGGATATCAAGCCGTTTGTACCGGTGTTTGACGACCGGCGCGGCGAGATCCGCAGCGGATGGTACGAAACTCGCAGCAAACCCTGAACCTGATGATCCCGATTGACCGCATCCAACGCAGCCGCCGCCGTTCGATCGCCTTGCGCATTGAGCGTGACGGCAGCCTGACGGTGTGCGCCCCCTTGCAGGCCACCGAGCTGGAGATCCGCCAGGTTGTGGAAAAGCACGCGGCCTGGATTCACAAGACGCGGGACAAACTACGGGAGCGCAACCTGATAACCCGGGAAAAGACTTATGCCGATGGGGAATTGTTCTGGTACCTGGGCCAACAATATCCGCTGCAACTGGTGGAAGGCGCCAAAACCCCGCTGGAGCTGACGAACCATTTCCGGCTGGATCGGCGGGCATTGGTGAACCCGCAGGGGGTGTTCAAGAACTGGTACCGCCAGCAGGCGCGGGCCTTGCTCACCGCCCGGGTGGAAAAGTACGCCGCCCAATACGGCTTCCAATATAAAAATTTGCGCATCACCTCCGCCCGCACCCGCTGGGGTTCTTGCACCTCCCGGGGCACGCTCAGCTTCCCCTGGCGGCTGGTGATGGCCCCGCTGGTGGTGATTGATTATGTCGTCATCCACGAGCTGGTGCATACGCGGCTGCCGCACCACGGTCCGCTCTTCTGGCAGCAGGTGGCTGCCATCGTGCCGGATTACAAAGAAAAGCGCAAATGGCTCGAAGAGAACAGCCTGAGCATGAGCCTGTAAAAAAGCACACTGAAACCACCAACCCACCGGCAAATCACGGGTGATCGCCAAAACCAGCGTATTACGTGCCCCACCCCGCCAGTCATGAGGGCAACTTTCACCCGGGCAGACCCCGGCTGCTCTCTTTGCGGTACAATTAAAGCTTATGGAAACCAAACGACCTCAAATTTTATTATCCAACGACGATGGAATTCAATCCCCCGGCCTGTGGGCAGCAGCCAAAGCCCTCTCCGCGCTCGGATATGTGACCATTGCCGCGCCGCGCCGCCAGTATTCGGGTGCCGGTCGCTCGATCCCCATCGAATCCGATGGACGCATCGAGCAGCAGACCCTGCAAATCGGCGACCAGCAATGGCCCGCTTTCGCCATCGGCGGTTCGCCCGCCCAGGCCGTCATGCACGGCGTGCTGGAACTGTTACCGCAAAAACCGGACCTGGTGGTTTCGGGCATCAACTATGGCGAGAACATCGGCAACAGCATCATGATCTCCGGCACGGTGGGCGCCGCCATGGAAGGTGCCTCGCTTGGCATCCCCTCCCTGGCGGTCTCGCTGGAATTGAAGGGCACCGATTACCTGGCCTACTCCACCGCGGTGGATTTTAGCACCGCCGGGTACTTCACCGCCTATTTTGCCCGCCTGTTATTGCAACACCAGATGCCGGCGGACGTGGACTTCCTCAAAGTGGATGTGCCCGCCGAAGCCACCCCGCAAACCGAATGGGTCATCAGCCGCGTGTCGCGCACCCGCTACTTTATGCCCACCGCCGCCCGCCGCGGCGCCCTGCATGAAGATGGCGCCATAGGCTTCTATATTGAAGCCAACGGCGAGCACCTGGAAACCGATTCGGACGTTTATGTTCTGGCCCACGAACGCAAGGTCTCCGTCACCCCCCTCAGCCTGGATAACACCTCGCGGGTGGACCTGGCTGCCCTGCAGCAACAATGGAAGGGGCAGTTGGGTTAAAATGGACTTTCTCAAAAAGCTCAACCAGGCCCAACACAAAGCCGTTACCGCCGGGGATGGAGCCGTGCTGGTGCTGGCTGGTCCAGGCTCCGGCAAAACCCGTGTTTTAACCCATCGCATCGCCTACCTGATCCAGGGGCTGGGCGTGCCTCCTTATGCCATCCTGGCGGTCACTTTCACCAACCGGGCAGCCCGGGAGATGCAGCAGCGGGTGGAAGGAATGCTGGGCACCGATGTGCGGGAAATCTGGCTTGGCACCTTCCATGCCATGTGCGCCCGCATCCTGCGCCGCGAATACGCCGTCACACCTTACGACCGCAACTTCGTCATCATGGATTCTGACGACCAGGAAAAATTGGTCAAGCGGGCCATTGACAACCTGCGGATTGACCCCAAGCTCTTCAAACCAGCCAGCATGCACGCCGCCATCTCCAGCCTCAAGAACCAGATGCTCTGGCCGGATGATTTCAAGCCGCGCGGTTACCGCGAGGAAATCATCCAGCGCATTTATACCCAATATAATCAGCTGTTGATCGCCAACAACGCGCTGGATTTTGATGACCTGCTGCTGTGGGCGGTGCGCATCCTGGAGAAAAACCCGGAGATCCGCCAGCGCTATGCCAGCCGCTTTCAACATGTGCTGGTGGATGAGTTCCAGGATACCAACGCCGTTCAGTACCGTTTTTTGCAGTTGATCTCTTCCCATCACCGAAACATCTTTGTAGTGGGGGATGAAGACCAATCCATCTATCGCTGGCGCGGGGCAGATTATCACAACGTGCTGGCTTTTGAGGAAGATTTTTCCGGGGAGCACAAGATCCTGCTGGAGCAAAACTACCGCTCAATGCAGATCATTCTGGACGCAGCCCGGGCGGTGATTGACCGCAACACGCAGCGCACGCCCAAGGCGCTCTTCACGGAGCGCGGTGGCGGCGAGAAGATCACGCTCTACGAAGCCAGCAATGACTACGCCGAAGCGGATTATGTGGTCGCTACCATCCAGCAAGCCCTGGCGCGGGGGGTGCCGGGCAGCCAATTTGCCGTGATGTACCGCACCAATGCCCAATCCCGCCTGTTGGAAGAGGGCTTTTTGAGGGCTGGCCTGCCCTATAAATTGGTGGGCGCCCAGCGTTTCTACGGCCGGCGCGAGGTGAAGGATGTGATTGCCTTCCTGCGCCTGGCGCAGAACCCGGCGGATGAAATCAGCCTGGCGCGGGCCATCGGTGTGCCGCCGCGCGGCATTGGCGAGAAGACCCTGCTCACCCTGCAAATCCTCGCCAGCAATGCCGGCCTCTCCGCCGGGCAGGTGCTGATGGACCTCGGCCGCCAGGGCAAAGCTTCCCCCTTCTGGGAGGAGTTCCGCGGCCGCCCCGCGGCCCTGCTGGCTGATTTTGGCGCGCTGATGGCCGCGTGGAACAATGCCGCCCGCTCGCTCAGCGTAGCGGAATTGTTCGACCAGATCTTGAGAGATATTGGTTACGAAGCCTACATCAAGGATGAAAGCGAAGAAGGCGATGAGCGCTGGGAGAACGTGCAGGAACTGCGCCGCCTGGCCTTTGAATATGACGACCGGGAGCTGACGGATTTTCTGGAAAACATGGCGCTGGTCAGCGACCAGGACACCCTGGGCGCGGAAGCCGTCAACGCGCCCACCTTGCTGACCCTGCATGCTGCCAAGGGGCTGGAATTTGACCAGGTCTTCATCACCGGGCTGGATGAAGGGCTGCTGCCGCATTCGCGTTCCAAGGATGACCCGGAAGAGATGGCTGAAGAGCGCCGCCTGTTTTACGTGGGAATCACCCGTGCCCGCAATCGTCTTTACCTGGCGCGCGCCGAACAGCGCAGCGGCTACAACACGGCGGATTACTCCACTGCCTCCCGTTTTTTGGATGATATCCCCGAAGAGCTGCTAAAGCGTGAAGGGGTGCGTTCTTCTTATGGCCGCCAGAGCCGCAGGGAAGTTTCTTACCCGAGCTGGGGCAGAGACCGCCCGGCAGCCCCGCCACCCTCCGCCCGCAAGCCGGTGGAATGGCCCACCTCCGCCCGCCAGCCGGCAGCCCCCCGTCCGCCGGACCCGGAGCCGGAGAGCCGCCCCGCCACCCGGCCCGTGAAGCAGCGCTACCACCCCAGCCAGCGGGTGCGTCACCCGGTCTGGGGTGAAGGTATGGTGATGAACAGCAAGGTGGAAGATAATGAGGAGATCGTGGATGTCTTCTTTGGCGCCGCCGGTCTCAAACGTTTACTGGCTTCCCTGGCAAACCTGGAAGATTTGAGCGGCGACCAGGAAAAAACCCTCTAAAAAACTGGACAGGCAGGCACACATGGGCCTGCCTGTTTTGATTTAATAACCGGGGAGAGAAAGAAGGAGCCAAAGATTTTTTGAACCCAATCTTCCTATCCCCATGCCGCGCCTGCCAGGGAGGATTATAAGCGGTTGACGAACCGCTCCATCCGCCGCAGGGCCTCTTCGATCTGGTTATAGGCAGTGGCATAGCACGCCCTGGCAAAACCCTCGCCCCCGGCCCCAAACGAATTCCCCGGCACAATGGCCACATGCTCTTCCTGCAGCAATCGGTTGCAGAAGGTGTCGTCATCCAAACCGGTGGCACTGACTTTGGGGAAGGTGTAAAAAGCACCGCGCGGCTCAAAGGTCGGCAGTCCAATCTGGTTGAGGCCATCCACCAGCATGCGGCGGCGGCGGTCGTATTCCAACCGCATCTTTTCCACCTCTTCCTCGCCATGCAGGATGGCTTCCAGGGCGGCCCACTGGGCAATGGTGGGGGCGGACATGACGGCGTACTGGTGAACCCGGATCAATCCCTTGATCAATTCCGCCGGACCGCAGGCATAACCGATGCGCCAGCCGGTCATGGCGTAATCCTTGGAGAAGCCGCCCAGCGTCAGGGTGCGTTTGCGCATGCCGGGTAGTGAGGCAAAGCAGTTATGTGGTACTCCATACACCAGCCGATCGTAGATTTCATCCGAAACCACGATCAAGTCATGCCGTTCAGCCAGCTCCGCCACTTGCAACAGGCGTTCGCGGCTGGCGACAGCCCCGGTGGGGTTGGATGGGAAGCCGAGCAGGATGGCCTTGGTGCGCGAATTAATGGCCGCTGTCAGTTCATTGATGTTGAGGTCAAAATTCTCCTCCATCCGCCCGGGGATTTCCACCGCCACCCCGCCCGCCAGGATGGCCTGCGCCTGGTAAGAGACAAAACAGGGCGTGGGGATGATCATCTCGTCACCCACATCCAGCAGGGCGGTGGCTGCCAGGTAAAGGGCTTCAGAGCCGCCGACGGTGATCACGATCTCGGTCGCCGGGTCGTAATGCACGCTGTACAGGCGTTCCAAATGCTCCGAGAGGGCTTTGCGCAGCTCCACAATCCCGGCATTGGAAGTGTAATGGGTATCCCCGCGCCGTAGGGAGGCAGCCCCGGCTTCCAGTATGCTTTTCGGGGTGGTGAAATCCGGTTCGCCAATGCCCAGGGAGATGACATCCTTCATGGTCGCTGCGATATCGAAAAACTTGCGGATTCCGGAAGGTTTGAGGCCGGCCACCCGGCGGGAAATATAAGACTCGCGCATATTCACTCCTTGAGCATAAATCGGATCGCCTGGTTCTGGCAAAGGGAAGCGAAAAGGTCCTTCGAGCCCGCGGCGCCAGCCCCCGGTGGAAAAATTATCGAAAGAAGCTTAAACCGGGGTGATCCGCCAATCGGCGTATAGCTCACCATAGAACAATTCAAAGGTGCGGCCATCCTGTACGCGGACGCGGAAGCAATGCCCACCCGGGATGCGCCAGTTATCTTCAATGGCTTCGATCTCCAGGCGCTCATCTTCCCAGCGCAAGGCCACCGGACGTTCTGCATATTCGCAGCCAGAATAACACTCGACGATTTCTACTTCTTTATCCATGCGTCATCTCCCAGGTTGAGCTGATCGGCATGCCCGGCGGCAAAGACCCGCCGCCC
>CALESS010000465.1 GCA_937907495.1 uncultured Anaerolineaceae bacterium | reverse complement strand
GGCATTGATATCGGCACCACCACCACCCAGATCATCTTCAGCCAACTGACCCTGATCGAGATCGCCCGGGCCGGGCAGATCCCGCGGGTGGATATCGCCGACCGCCGCGTGCTTTACGAGAGCGAGATCGTCTTTACACCGCTGCTGGATGCGGAGACGATTGACGCCGGGCGGCTGGCGGGGTTACTGCGCCAGGAATATGCCCGGGCGGACATCCGCCCGGAACAGGTGGAGACCGGGGCGGTGATCATCACCGGTGAGACGGCCCGCAAAAAGAACGCGGATACGATTTTGCAAGCCATTGCCGACCTGGCGGGGGACTTTGTGGTGACGGTAGCCGGGCCAAATGTGGAGGGCATGATCGCCGGACGTGGCAGCGGGGCAGCCAATTACTCCCGGCAGCACTTCACCACGGTGACGAATATTGATATCGGCGGGGGCAGCGCCAATTGTGCCGTCTTTCGCCAGGGCAGCCAGGTTGCCTCTGCCGCCATGAACTACGGCGGGCGGGTGATCGAAATTCAAAATGGTCTCATCACCGCCATCACCCGGGCCGGAGGCTGGATTTGCGACGCCGCCGGGGTGTCTTTGCGGGTGGGTGAGCGGCCCAGCCTGGCCGACCTGCGCCGGGTTACGGATGCCATGGCGGGGGTGACGGTCAACCTGATCGAGGGGACGACATCCCCGCTGGCGGAAAAGCTTTACCAGACTCCGCCTTCGCCGGTCTCCGGCAAGGACCGTCCGCTGATGTTCTCCGGCGGGATCGGTTATTACTTCTACGACCCGATTCCGCTGCCTGACGTGGCGGAAGTGGCCCGGCACGGGGATATCGGTCCGCTGCTGGCGGAGAGCCTGCGCCGCAGCCCGGTTTTGCAGGGTTATAACATCCTGCGGCCGGCAGAAACCCAACGTGCCACGGTGCTGGGGGCCAGTTCTCAAACCCTGACGCTTTCCGGTTCCACCATCTGGGCGGATGAGGCGATTCTGCCGCTTAAAAATGTGCCGGTCATCCGCACCGAATTACCGCCCCCGGCCGGCCTGGCGGCTGCAGCGGTTGCTGCGGCGGTGACCCAAGCCCTGCAGCGCTGGGATTTAGCCCTCGAAAGCGACACTTTTGCCATCTCACTGGAACTGGATCACTTGTTGGACTACCCGCAGTTGGTGGAGGTGGCACAAGGGCTGGTGAATTTCAGCGGGCGGCTGCCGGTGGGGCGCCCCTTAATCGCCATTATCAAGCGGGATTACGCCCAGGCGCTCGGGCAGACAGTGAAAGGACTGGTGGGCAGCCGCCCGCTGCTGGTGATTGACCAGGTGGGGCTGGAGGAGGGCGATTACATTGATATCGGTTCGCCGCTGATGGATGGACGCGTGGTACCATTGGTGGTTAAGACGTTGATTTTTTATCATTAGGCCGAGGCTGGTATGCTGCTGCGCACCAAACTATTTGGCAAAACCTACGACTTCCCCGACTTGCGCATTTTAATGGGCAAGGCCAACGAGGAAAAATCCGGCGACCGGCTGGCAGGCGTGGCGGCTGAAACGACCGCCGAACGGGCGGCAGCCAGGCTGGTGCTTGCGGCGGTGCCGCTGTGGGTATTGCGCCAGAACCCGGCCGTGCCTTACGATGAGGATGAGGTGACGCGGGTCATTGATGACGCGCTCAATTTATCGGCCTATAACGAGATCAAGGATTGGACGGTCGGCGAGCTGCGGGAATGGCTATTAAAGGAAGAGACCGACGGTGATCAGATCGCCCGCATCTCCAACGGCCTGACCGCTGAGATGGTGGCGGCAGTCACCAAGTTGATGTCCAACCTGGATTTGGTGCTGGCAGCCAGCAAGATCCGGGTGGTGCGGCACTGCGTTAATACCATCGGCCTGGCGGGGACGCTTTCCAGCCGCTTGCAGCCCAACCATCCCACCGATTCACCCGAGGGCATACGCGCCTCTATATATGAAGGGCTATCCTATGGCAGTGGGGATTCGGTGATCGGCATCAACCCGGTGGATGACAGCTATGCCTCCGTGGCCCGCCTGCTGGATATGACCTACGACGTGGTGAAAACATGGCAGATTCCCACCCAAACCTGCGTGCTGGCGCACGTCACCACCCAGATGCGCTGCCTGCAATCCGGTTCGCCGGTGGGGCTGGTCTTCCAGTCCCTTTGCGGCTCACAAAAGGGCAATGAATCCTTTGGTATCTCCGTGGGCCTGCTGGATGAGGCCTATGCCCTGGCCAGGAAGACCTGCTACCCGGCCGGGCCGCATTTCATGTATTTTGAAACCGGGCAGGGTTCGGCGCTCTCGGCCAATGCCCACAATGGCTGGGATCAACTGACGCTGGAGGCGCGCAACTACGGGCTGGCCCGGCGCTATTCACCCTTCCAGGTGAACACGGTGGTGGGGTTTATCGGGCCAGAGTACCTTTACAATACCGAGCAAATCCAGCGGGCGGGGCTGGAAGATCACTTCATGGGCAAGCTGACCGGGATCTCCATGGGCTGTGATGTGTGCTATACCAACCATGCCCGTACCGATCAGAATAACAGTGAGAACCTGGCTGTGCTCTTGACGGCGGCGGGCTGCAACTTCTTCATGGGCGTGCCGCTGGGGGATGATTCCATGCTCTCTTATCAATCCACCTCCTTTCACGATACGGCCGCCCTGCGGCGCATTTTCAACCTGCGGCCGGCACCGGAGTTTGAGCGCTGGCTGGAGGCGATGGGTATCTACAAGAACGGCCGCCTGACCGCCAAGGCGGGCGATGCGACGATCTTTTTGGCAAGGTAGAAAAGAAGAGAACCGCAGATGAAACCAAAAGAACGATCCCACCCCGTCCCCGTCAGGGGAGATAACGCAGAAGAATGAAGATTGAAAAATTCTCCTTGATAGAATATGAGGGGATGTTGTTTTCCTCTGTGTTCTTCGCACCCGCCTTCCGTAGGGGCTGTGGCTGCATGGTGAAGGTTTATTGATGAACAAAGACCAACTGGAAGCGATCATCGAGGCGGTTATCCGGGAGCTGAATGCGGCGGGCGTGGGAGAGGTAAAACCGCCTGCCCAGGCTGCACCAGCCCCGCCTGACCCTCTGCCGCCTCCAGCGCCGGCCACTCTCCCCAGCCCACCACCTGCTGCCTCGCCGAACCAACCCCTGGTTGAAACCCATTCCAACCTGCCGGGCGAACCGGTGATTGACTTACCCGACCCGACCACCCCCGAGAGGCGCAGCCAGCCAGGGGTGGTACATCCAGCGGATGCGGAAGGCCTGGCGGCGCTGATTAACACCACCAGTGCCCGCATCGGGGTGGGGCGGGCCGGGGCGCGCCCCACCACCCGCCAGTTGCTGCTCTTCCAGGCTGACCTGGCCGTAACACAGGATGCCCTGCTGCGGGATGTGGACCCGGCCTTGCTGGCCGAATTCAACCTGTTCACGGTGCAGACGAAAATCACGGGTGGTAAGCAGGAATACCTGCTGCGGCCCGACCTCGGACGCCAGTTGAGCGATGAGGCGCGCAGCACCATCCTGGCGCGCTGTACGCCCTCCCCGCAGATCCAGGTGTGTGTGGGAGATGGCCTGAGCGCGGCTGCCATCGAGGCAAATTTGCGCAAAATCTACCCGGTGCTGGAGGCGGGCTGCAAGCAAGCTGGGCTGACGCTCGGCACGCCCTTTTTCATCCAGTTCTGCCGGGTGGGCGTGATGAACGACATCGGGGATCTGCTAAAGCCGGAGGTGGTGATTTTACTGATCGGTGAGCGCCCCGGGTTGGGCCGGGCTGAATCGATGAGCGCTTACATGGCTTACCGCCCCAAACTCGGCGATACGGATGCGGCGCGGGACGTGATCTGCAATATCTACGACGGCGGCGGCACCAATCCGCTGGAGGCGGGGGCTTATGCGCTGCAAATGGCGCAGAAGATGATCCAAAAGCAGGCCGGCGGGGTTCGGTTGAAATTGTTGGAGTCGTAATTTTTCAGCGAGGTGAAAACGGAAACAGGAGAATAAACCTTAAAACACCGAGACACAGAGACACAGAGGAAAGAAAATAAATATTCAAACCATTCTGAAAAAGCAGGTAATTTACAAAGTATAAAAAAGGTTCTTCTCTGAGTCTCTGTGTCTCTGTGGTAAAGGTCTTGAGTGCGGAAACAGGTGAATTAATCTTAAAACACTGAGACGCAGAGACACAGAGGAAAGAAAATAAATATGCAGACCATTCTGAAAAAGCAGGTAATTGGCAAAGTATAAAAAAAGGTTCTTCTCTGTGCCTCTGTGGTAAAAGTCTTGAGTGCGGAAACATACTGATAAATCTTA
>CALESS010000464.1 GCA_937907495.1 uncultured Anaerolineaceae bacterium | reverse complement strand
TGGAGTGGCTGCATGGAGGCTATGATATTGTATGCGGCAAGTGGAGCAATATCATCCGGTTGGATAATTTGCACATGTTCGATGCAGTGCCGTCCGGGGGAGATCCCACGATCCTGTTCAAAAGAACGGATTTGCGCATAGCCATCAATTACCTGGTGGTTGGCCAAATCGCCGATGGCATGTATGGTAAGGCTCAAGCCGCTGGTTACAGCCTGCCGTCCAATCTCAAAGATTTCTTCTGAATCCAGCAGTGCCATGCCGCGATATTCGGTTTCTCCTTCATAGGGTTGCAGCATGGCCGCGGTGCGGGGGCCGAGGGCGCCATCGGCAAACAACTTAACCGAGCCAATCCGCAAGTGATCGCTGCCAAATCCGCTGTGCAATTTCAGGGCGCTTGCCTGGGGCAGGAAGGAGAGGGGAATTGATTTTACCACCCGCAATTTTAATTGGTGGGCCAGATCCAGGGCTTGCAGGGCAGAAAAGCAGTTAACGCCATCAAAATCGTGAACACCGGTCAATCCCAGGCTCCACAATTTCTGCTGGGTTTTGAGCAGCAATTCACCAAGCTGGGCCGGGGTGAGTTCGGGGATGACCCTTTCCACCAGGGTGACGGCATTCTCGAAAAGAATGCCATTGGGTTCGCCGTTTGCATCCCTGCCGATCTTGCCTCCGGCGGGGTCGGGGGTGTGCCGGGTGATGCCTGCCATTTGCAATGCCAGGCTGTTAGCCCAGGAGGCATGCAGTGACTTGGCTGTCAGGTAAACCGGGTGACCGTGGGAGATTTCATCCAACAAACGGGCGGAGCCAAAGCCTTCAGGCCAGTTGTTCTGGTTCCAGCCGTGGCCGCGCACCCATTGACCATCGGGGGTGGCAAGGCAGCGCTCTGCCACGCGTTGCAGGCATTCTGCGCGGCTGGAGGTTTCGCAATCAATATAATCCAAACCGCGGGAGAAGTAATCCAAATGAAGGTGAGCATCGGTGAGGCCGGGTAGAATGGTGCGGCCTGCCAGGTTGGTTTCCGTGGCGCCGCGGCCGCCCAGGCTGCGAACTTCGTCATCCGTGCCAATAGCCAGGATGCGCCCGTTGGCGACTGCCATCGCGCTGGCCGTTGGCTGATGGGGGTTGAGGGTATGGATACGGCCATTGGTAAAAAGAATCATTTGTTTTCTCGCAGTAAATGGCTCATCAGGCTGTCAAGTTCTTCGTCGGAATAATAATGAATGATCAGTCGGCCGCCTTTGCGCCCGTGTTTAACAATTACCCGTGTGCCCAGGGCATTGCGTAAACGTTCTTCCATCTCTTCCAATTCTGGGGATTGCACGTTCTGACGGGCGGATACGGGTTTCTCCCCTTTGAATTTCCGCACCAGTTCCTCGGTTTGCCGAACCGTCAGGCCGTTTTTAAGGATCGTATCCAGCGCGGCCACCTGTGCCTGGGGGCTGCCTTCCAGGCCGAGCAAAGCCCGGGCATGGCCTTCGCTGATTTGTCCGCTGGAAAGTGCCAGGCGAACAGGCGTGGGCAGTTTGAGCAAGCGGATGGTATTGGAGATGGCCTCCCGGCTTTTGCCAAACCGGGTGCCGATTTCTTCATGAGTCAGGTTAAATTCGTCATTGAGTGCCACGTAGGCCAGGGCGGTA
>CALESS010000463.1 GCA_937907495.1 uncultured Anaerolineaceae bacterium | reverse complement strand
TCCGGCGGGGGCTTTTGACGAGGATGTAAAGATTAAGATCACCCGGCAGGAAATCCGGCAACATTCCCTGGGCAAGGATATCACGCCTATCACCCCGCTGATACATATTGATCTGGGCGGCCTTCAACCGCAGGAATATTTGACCTTGCAGGTGCCGGTAAAAGTACCCAAGGATTATTTTGCCGCACCTTTCCATATAGACCCGGAAAGCGGCGAGCTGGACGCGGCAGCGGTAGTGAAGACGGAACCTGGGGCAATTACCTTCATCGCCAATCACTTTTCTGATTTTGTTATGTTAATGGCAGCCGAAGAGGCATTAACCGGTAGTTTTGAGACCTCTTTTCAGATGGGGCGGGATCATTTCCCGTTTGCAAATTATGGCTCTGTGGTTGCTCGGGGCGGGCACTGCGCCGGTCAATCCCTGGCTACTCTCTACTATCACGACCAAAAAACTGGGGAACCCCTGATCAGCACCTTTGATGGCTTCAATGGTATTCACGGACCCACTCCGGAATTCTGGGAGGACGATGTCATCGCCTATCAATTGAGTTCCCTCGCTCAATTAGCTCATCGAAACACACCCTTTGACGTGGCGTATTGGAAAAATCTTCAGGCGGATTATCCACAGCGAAGTTATTTCACCATTTCCCTGATCATGATGTTGACTGGAAAGCCGCAACTGGTAGGGGTACGAGAGGGATCAGATGGACATGCCCTGATTGCCTATAAAAAGGTGGGCAGCGATATCTATGTCTATGATCCAAACTCACCGCTCAACAGCGAGCGCAAGCTGCACTTTGACGAACAATCCGGCACATTTCTACCTTATGAAACTCCAAGCCGGGTGGGTGAAACAAATAAGAACTTTTCCACCATTTATTATATTTCTAAGCGGGATGCGGCGGATTGGAATATGCTGGACTACCTCTGGAACGAAGCATTGGATGGAGAATTTACCAATAATCCATTTCCCAAAATTTCTCTGAAAGCGATTGACAAGGATGAGCAGGGTCAAAGCCTGCCGGCTGTAGACCTGGTGCAAAATTTTGAGACCCGCAATATGCTTATTAAAGTATTTCATCCAGAGATGCCATTCCCGGCGCGATTGACCGTGTTTACCGGAGATTCGGACGGCTCCGTAAACCAGGAGGCTCAGACCATGCTGCCCGGCGAGGTTTCACTTCCTCTATGGGAGGGAGATAACCATTTTGGCTTCCTGCTGGAGGAACTTGTGGGAGGCGTGGGCTATTTATGGGCTGGTTTTGAGTGGGTAAACATCATCCAGACGGATGAACCCCAGGAACCAGGGGAGGCTTCCCAGGGCAGTGAGAGATTATCGCTGCAGGAATGTGATATGACTCCCTATTTGATATTCAAATATGAAGAACCAGAAATCATGACCTTGACCAACCAGGCTTGCTCCTATATTTGCAAAGCATATTTAAATATTTCTCACGAAATTGCAGAAGATGTAACTGTTTATTATTATTTTTCAGACAATTCAAGATCATATTCTTCGGGCGAGCACTGGCATGGTCATGAGATCATGATTGGAGACACTTTCCGACCGATGTTCTATAACATCGGGATTGTAACCAGCGAATGTCCCTGGGCCACGAAAAAAATTCTGAAAATAGGTGCCACTCTTGATACCCCGGGATGTTATTGGATGATGAAAGATATTGGCTTTGATGTAGAGAAAATCGGCCAGTACGACCTGCAATGGGCCATCCCGGAAAATCCCTGCCCCTAACCTGTTTTGTCAATGCGGAGTGACCGTTCGGCTGCAAAAGCAATCTCTCACCTGCCCAGGTAACAAGCAGAGTACAGCGATCATTCAACCATAGATCAAACCAAAACCGGGATGCCCTTGATGGAAGGAGCATCCCGGTCTGGGTTATGGAGGAAGGTCAGGCGATCAGCGCCTGCCAGAGGGCTGCCCGTTCCGGCGGGAGCCATGGGCCGGGGTCCGCGGCCAGCGGCAATTTTTGCCCGCCGAGGGCTGCCAGGCGCAATTCATCAGCGCTGGTGATTTTTTCCCCTTCCAGGAGCGCTTCTCCTGCCAGCAGCCGGGCCAGCCAGCCGCTTTCTGCCGC
>CALESS010000462.1 GCA_937907495.1 uncultured Anaerolineaceae bacterium | reverse complement strand
CCACTTTGTTCAAAAACACCACGATGCTCGGCACTTCCACCTGGCGGGCCAGCAGCACGTGCTCTTTGGTCTGCGGCATCGGGCCATCCGGCGCCGCCACCACCAAAATCGCACCGTCAACCTGCGCCGCACCTGTGATCATGTTCTTGATATAGTCACGGTGTCCCGGCATATCCACATGGGCATAGTGCCGATTCTCGGTCTGGTATTCCACGTGCGCAATGTTGATCGTGATGCCGCGCGCTTTTTCTTCCGGCGCATTGTCAATCTGATCATACGCCTTGAATTCTGCCTGCCCCAAAAACGAGCAATATTTGGTGATTGCCGCTGTCAGGGTGGTTTTCCCGTGGTCAATGTGTCCCATCGTGCCCACATTCAGGTGGGGCTTCGACCTGTCAAATTTCTGCTTGGCCATAGAACTATGCTCCTCTTTAAAATTCCAAAAAAGAATGGTTTAAGTGTTTAATATTTTTTCTGCAACCGAGGCGGAGACAGGCGCGTAATGATGGAATTCCATCGAGAATACACCCCGCCCCTGGGTTCCGGACCGTAATTCGGTCGCATACCCAAACATTTCTGCCAGGGGCACCAGCACCCGCACGGCCTGGGCGTTGCCATGGCGCATTTCCATGCCCTGGATTTCAGCCCGCCGCGAGTTCAACTGCCCCAACACATCTCCGAGATATTCTTCGGGAGTGATTACTTCCACCTTCATAATCGGTTCCAACAGAACAGGGGCGCCGCGTTGCACACCTTCTTTGAATGCAATGCTGGCCGCAACCTTGAAGGCCATTTCATTCGAATCAACTTCGTGGTAAGAGCCATCCACCAATTGCACTTTCAAATCCACCAGTGGATAACCTGCCAGCACACCACTCTCGGCTGCTTCGCGCACACCTTTTTCAACTGCCGGAACGTACTCGAGCGGTACCGAGCCGCCCACCACTTTATTTTCAAAAACCACGCCGCCGCCCCGCTCCAGCGGTTCGAAGTTGAGCACCACGTGGCCGTACATACCCCGCCCGCCAGATTGGCGCACATACTTGTAGCTATATTTCATCACCGGGCGGGTGATGGTTTCGCGGTAGGCCACCCGGGTTCGGCCCACATTGGCCTGTACCCGGAATTCCCGCAACATGCGGTCCACCAGCACATCCAGGTGCAACTCGCCCATGCCAGAGATGACGGTCTGACCGGTGGTTTCATCGTTGTGCACACGGAAGGTGGGATCCTCTTCGGAGAGCTTCCGCAGGGCTTCCCCCATCTTCTCCTGGTCGGAGGTGGTTTTGGGCTCAATGGCGACCGAAATCACCGGCTCCGGGAAGGAGATGGCCTCCAGGATGATTTGTTGATTCTGGTCACACAGGGTATCGCCGGTGAAGGATTCCTTCAGGCCGAGGATGGCCGCGATGTCGCCGGCATAAACTTCCGTGATATCCTCGCGCCGATCGGCATACATGCGCAGCAGGCGGCCAACTCGTTCGCGCTTCCCTTTCATGGGGTTATAGACCATGGTCCCCTGGGTGATGGTACCGGAATAAACCCGGAAGTAGGCCAGGCGGCCCACATACGGATCGGTCACAATCTTGAAGACCAAGGCGCTGAGGGGGGCATCATCTTCAGCCGGGCGGGTGATATCCTCACCTGTGTTGGGGTCGGTTCCATGGACGGGGGGAATATCCATCGGAGAGGGCAGATAGTCAATAACGGCATCCAGCACCGCCTGCACACCTTTGTTGCGCAGCGAGGATCCACAGAAGATGGGCGTGGCCTGGTTGTTGATGACCGCCCGGCGCAGCCCGGCTTTGAGCTCATCCACGGTCAGGTCGTGACCTTCGAGGAACTTGATGGTCAGCTCATCATCCAATTCGGCGATGCGCTCCACCAGTGTGGCGCGGCTTGCTTCCGCCTCGGCGCGCATATCCACCGGGACATCTTCGATGCGGACATCCCGCCCGAGGTCATCATCCCAGTAAAAGGCCTGCATGGTTAACAGGTCAATCACACCGTGGAAAGAAGCTTCACTGCCGATGGGAATTTGCATTGCCAGGGGGTTGGCGCCCAACCGCTGGCGAATGGATGCAATTGTTTCTTCGTAAGAGGCCCCCGTGCGATCCATCTTATTGGCAAAACAGATGCGGGGCACAGCGTAACGGTCTGCCTGTCGCCAGACGGTTTCACTTTGCGGCTCCACACCCTGGGTGGCATCAAATACCACCACACCGCCATCCAGCACCCGCAGGGAGCGCTGAACTTCGGCGGTAAAATCAATATGCCCCGGCGTATCAATCACATTGATTTGATAGCCTTTCCACTCTGCCGAAACGGCTGCCGAGACAATGGTAATGCCGCGTTCGCGCTCTTGCACCATCCAATCGGTTACCGTAGTACCATCGTCCACCGATCCGATGCGGTAGGTCTTGCCTGTGTAGAACAAGATCCGCTCGGTCGTGGTCGTTTTACCGGCGTCTATGTGGGCGATGATTCCTATGTTACGGTACCGCTCTAGCGGGTTGGTGCGAGCCATACCTTCACCTGCAATTCTTCAGGTTCTAATGCGAACAATTTACATACGATAGTGCGAGAAGGCGCGGTTGGCCTCTGCCATCTTGTGGGTCTCTTCACGCTTACGAATAGCTGTACCCTGGTTATTAAAAGCATCCAACAACTCGGTTGCAAACTTCTCTGCAAAGGCTTTGCCGGTGCGGGATTTGGCTGCATCAATGATCCAGCGCATCGCCAGTGTTTGGCGGCGGGAAGACGAAACTTCCATCGGCACCTGGTAGGTGGCTCCACCCACACGACGGGGGCGGACTTCCATCATCGGGCCAACATTGCGCAGCGCGGTTTCCAGAACTTCCAAAGCTGGTTTCCCAGTCTTCTCCTGGATGATGTCCATTGACTGATAAACCATCGAGGTTGCGGTGCTCATCTTGCCGTTCCGCATAATACGATGGATTACAGCGGTGACAACCTGGCTCTGGTAACGAACATCGGGGATAACTTCTCGCTTCTCGGGCTTGGTCCTACGCATTCAAAACTCCCTTACTCCTGGTTTCTTACTTGGGCCGCTTCGTTCCATACTTGGAACGGCCCTGACCGCGCTTTGACACACCGGTTGTATCCAGCGTTCCGCGCACAATGTGATACCGCACACCCGGCAAGTCTTTCACACGACCACCGCGCACCAGCACCACCGAGTGCTCCTGCAGGGAATGACCTTCGCCAGGGATATAGGCGGTCACTTCCAAACCATTGCTCAGGCGCACACGGGCGATCTTGCGCAAAGCGGAGTTCGGTTTCTTGGGCGTCATCGTTCGCACGATGGTGCACACACCACGTTTCTGCGGGCTGCCTTCTGCGTGGCGGGTGCGGCGCTGCTTCATTGAGTTCAAGGTATATTGCAAAGCGGGGGCCTTGCTTTTACCTTTCTTGGCCGAGCGGCCTTTTCGTACCAGTTGATTGATCGTTGGCACCTTTTTGCCTCCAAAAATTGTACTTCTTTATAATCACTTGTTGATTTCTCATAAAATGAGGCCATCCATGATTGCTATGATGGCCTCATTCGTACGACGATCCAGGCACTTCTTGAACGCTTTGCTCGGGAGAAAATCCCTCACAGGCGGCGGGGGAAAATTATATCACCATCAACAGGCAGAGTCAAGTTAGCGAATTGTGGTGAGATCCGGGTCTTCACCCAGGCCCAGCAAACCCGTCGAGGTCTTGACCGGATGTACCCGCTCTTCATCCTTCCCGAATTTAATCACTTCATCACTGTCCATCACTGCTTCCACTGCCAGGCCCAGGCTCTGAAGTTCCTTCACCAAAACCCGGAAAGCCGCAGGCAGGCTCGGTTCTTCAATCGGATCACCCTTCACAATCGCTTCGTAAGTGCTGACGCGTCCCACCACATCATCCGATTTGACGGTCAACATTTCCTGCAGGGTATAGGCTGCCCCGTAGGCTTCCAACGCCCAGACTTCCATTTCACCGAAGCGCTGACCGCCGAACTGCGCCTTGCCGCCCAGCGGCTGCTGGGTAACCAGGCTGTAGGGGCCGGTGGAGCGGGCATGCACTTTATCCTCCACCAGGTGGTGAAGTTTAAGCATGGTCATCACACCGACGGTTACGGGTTGATCATACGCCTGGCCGGTTTTGCCATCCCGCAGGTATTGCTTGCCCAAAATGGGCATGGGGGTCTCAGAGCGCTCGGTCACTTTTTCCGCAATCGCCCGCAGATCCGCATCCTGCGTGGATTCGACATCCACGCCCTGCTGCGTCAACCACAGGCGCAGGCAAGCCCGGATGGCATTTTGATCCTGGGTGATCATCACACTGGGGGCGGGAACATGCTCCCCAAAGGCTAAAATATCTTCCGGGTTGTAGCCCTTATCCTTTAGCCACTCGGCTACATTGGCCTGGCGCGCCTGGTTAATATCTGCCAGGACCTGGTATACATCATAACCACGTTCGCTCAAATATTGTTCCAGGTATAACATGCGCACTTCGTCATCATCCCGGAATGCCTCGGGAGAATATTCGTCGGAATCCTTCACCCAGGCCCAGGCGCTTTCGCCCACTTCTTTCCAGGCCTGGTCCACCATCCAGGCTCGAGCCAGTTCGGCTTCAATTTCGCCCTCATTGGCGCCATCGAAGACCGGGGTGATCGCCCGGAAACCCAGCCGGGAAGAAGCCCAGCCGAGGTGCGTTTCCAATACCTGGCCGATGTTCATACGGCCCGGCACACCCAGCGGGTTGAGGATGATATCCACCGGCGTGCCGTCATCGAGGAAGGGCATATCCTCCACCGAAACGACGCGCGAGACGACGCCCTTATTGCCATGCCGGCCAGCCATCTTATCACCGGCGGTGATTTTGCGGCGCTGGGCTACGGAGACCCGCACCATCATATCCACCCCTGCGGAAAGGTCAGCATTATCCTCACGGGTGAAGACTTTCACATCCACCACCATCCCGCGCTCGCCATGCGGCATGCGCAGCGAGGTATCCTTCACATCCCGCGATTTCTCGCCAAAGATGGCCCGTAACAGGCGCTCTTCGGGGGTCAGTTCTTTCTCACCTTTGGGGGTAATCTTCCC
>CALESS010000461.1 GCA_937907495.1 uncultured Anaerolineaceae bacterium | reverse complement strand
CATGTGCTGGCCGGTCTGCGGGATCACCGCGGGCCGATCCTGACCATTGCCAATTGGTCGGGGGAGTGGCCGGGGCTGGTGGGGTTGCTCAACCTGAACGGCTGCCTGACCAAAATGGGGGTGAAATACAGCAGCATTTGGAGCGAGAATTTTGACGATACCTTCTTTCTGCAGGGTATCCGCCAGTGGATTTTGAGCGGGCAAATCGTCCACGACACCTCGCATGTGCGCGGGTTTATGGCTGCTGCCCTGACCGAGACCGAACAGCGGCTGGGCAGCGCCCTGGCGCAGGAACTTAAACAGAAGAAAGCCATCCTGGGGGTGTTTGATGAGGGCTGCATGGGTATGTACAATGCCATCATCGAAGATGACCTGCTGAATGCCTGTGGGATTTACAAGGAACGCTTATCGCAATCGGCCCTGCTGGCCGCCATGCGGCTTGTAACCCCCGCCGAGGCCCAGGCGGCGCGCACCTGGTTGGATGGGCGCGGTATGAGATTCATCACCGGCACGGATGAAGCCACCCAACTGACCGATGCCCAGGTTCTGGAGCAGCTCAAAATGTACATCGCCGCCATGCGCATGGCAGATGCCTTCGGCTGTGACGCCATCGGCATTCAGTATCAGCAGGGGCTGAAGGACATGGCCCCGGCCTCTGACCTGGCGGAGGGGTTGTTCAATAATGTGGAACGGCCGCCCGTTTTCCACCCCGTCAACCACTCCGAACTCTACCCGGGCCAGGCCCTGCCGCACTTCAATGAAGTGGACGAGGGGGCAGCGGTGGATGCACTGGTAACCAACCGGGTCTGGCAAGCCCTGGGTTTTGACCCCGCCACCACCCTGCACGATATCCGCTGGGGGCGGCATTACCGTGGACCGGGTTTGGATGACTTCGTCTGGCTGTTTGAGATTTCCGGGGCTGCGCCAGCCTCGCACTTTGTGGATGGCTATGCCGGCGCGGTCAGCGAACGGCAGCCGCCGGTATATTTCCCGCTGGGCGGAGGGACGCTGAAGGGGGTCAGCAAACCGGGGGAGATCGTTTGGAGCCGCGTCTTCGTGATGGAAGGGCAATTGCATGTTGACCTGGGCCGGGGCACGGTGGTGGAACTGCCCGCCCACGAGCTGCGCGAGCGCTGGGAATCCACCACCGATCAATGGCCGATGATGAACGCCATTTTGCACGGGGTGACCCGTGACCAGATGATGGCCCGCCACAAGGCCAACCACATCCAGGTGGCTTATGCGCCGGATGCAGAATCCGCTGACCTGGCCCTGGCGGTGAAAGCCGCCATGTTCACCGAGCTGGGTATTTTGGTTCACCTGTGTGGTGAGGTTAAGTTATAGGCAGGGCACATCAGCCGGGTAGCAGGGTACGGCGCTTGAACCACCGATATTGAGGTCAGAGGAGGAAACCCAATGGGCAACCTGCTTTTGGGGATTGATGTTGGCACCTATTCCAGCAAGGGCATCCTGGTGGAATTGGATGGAACACCGGTCAAAACGGCGGTGGTGGAACACCGCATGTCCATTCCGCATCCCGGCTGGGCGGAACAAGACGCGGACCAGGTATGGTGGTTGGATGTGGTCAAACTCTGCCGCCAGCTATTGGATGGCGACCCCTATCGCGGATCGGATGTCTGCGCGCTGGCCTTGAGTGCGATTGGACCATGTATGCTGCCGCTGGATTCCCGCGGCCGGCCCTTGCGCCCGGGGTTGCTTTACGGGGTGGATGCCCGCGCCAGCCGCCAGATCCAATCGCTCAACCGCAAATGGGGGGAGCAAGCCATTTATGACTTCTCCGGCATGGCGCTCACCAGCCAGGCCGTTGGACCCAAAATCTTGTGGCTGCGTGAGAACGAGCCGGAACTATGGCAGCGGACTGCCCGGGTAACCACGGCATCCAGTTACCTGGTGCTGCGCCTGACCGGCGAGCAAGTGATGGACCGCCATACGGCCAGCCACTATATGCCGCTGATGGATATCCAGAAATTGGAATGGTCGGATCGTTTTGCCGAAGGGTTGATCGGGTTGGAGCAGCTCCCGCGCCTGGGATGGAGCAACGAAATTGCCGGTCAGATCAGCCGAGCCGGGGCGGAAGAAACCGGGCTGGCGGTGGGCACACCCGTGGCGGTGGGGGCAGTGGATGCGCTGGCGGAGGCGATCAGTGTGGGGGCGGCGGATGTGGGCGACCTGATGATCATGTACGGTTCCACCGCGTTTTTCATCCTGGTGGAAGACGCTCCCCGCCCGGACCTGCGCCTGTGGACGGTAGCCGGGGCTTTCCCCGGTCAGTACAACCTGGCGGCGGGTATGTCCACCACCGGTTCGCTCACCCGCTGGTTCCGGGATGAGCTGGCGCGCGACCTGCCGGAAGAAACCGCCTACGCCACGCTGTTTGCAGAAGCCGGGGGCATTTCGCCCGGGGCGGAAGGCTTGTTGTTGCTGCCCTATTTCAGTGGAGAGCGGACGCCGATCAACAACCCGGCCGCGCGGGGTGTGTTTGCCGGGCTGACGCTGGCTCACAGCCGCGCCCACCTCTTCCGTGCGGTGTTGGAGAGCGTGGCCTTCGGCATTCGTCATAACATCGAAACCTTCCAGTCCATTGGGGCGGATGTGCGGCGGGTGGTGGCGGTGGGAGGGGGAACCAAAAGCCCGGCCTGGCTGCAAATCGTCTCAGATGTGGCGGGCATTGCCCAGGAAGTTCCGCAGATGACCATCGGCGCCAGCTACGGAGATGCCTTCCTGGCGGGTTTGGCTGGCGGATATTTGCAACGCAGTGACCTGTCCCGCTGGGTGCAGCCCGGCAGCATCATCCAACCGGACCCGCAGAAGAAGGCCCTCTATGATGATTTGTATGCCGATTATCGCTTGCTGTATGAACGAACCCGGGAGATTGTCGAGCGCCTGGGGGAGATTAAATGACATTTTTGGAAGACTGTAATGAGTGAGCGTTCTATCCAAGAGCGAAAACTGGGCTGGCTGGATTTTTATGACCTCGCCAGCCGGCGGCGGGTTGCTTACCTGATCCGCTTCAGCCCGGATCTGCTGCCTCGACCGCTTCCCACCCCGGAACGCCAGGCAGAGCGCATTGAATGGATCTGGCAAAATTACCTCTACCATTTGCAGCGCATGGAATGGCTGGAGGATGATACCCTGCCCTGCCTGGATATGCTGACCGGCACCGAGATATTTGCAGAAGCCTTTGGCTGTTCCGTGCATTACCCGGCGGATAACAACCCGGTGGCCTTGCCCCTGGTTCAAGATGCTTTACAAGCCGAAAAACTTCAGGTTCCCACCCTGGATGCGCCGCCTTTGCGCCGGGTATTTGAAATGGCCGATCAACTGGCACAGCGGGCGGGCGCGGGAGCCTTGTTCCGCCTGGTTGATTTGCAATGCCCATTGGATGTGGCTGCCATTCTGTGGGATAAGACCAGTTTTTACCCGGCGCTGATCGAATCCCCGGCGGCATTCACCGAATTGCTGGAGAAAATCATCCGCCTGCAATTTGACTTCCTGGATGAATGGTTCCGGCGGTACGGGCGGGATTTCGTGGCTCATTATCCGGATTACTACATGCCGCGGGGCATCACGCTTTCGGTGGATGAAATCGGCGCCGTCAGCGGCAGGATGTTTCTTCAGTACTTTCTCCCCTATTTGAATCGTTTTTCCGAGCGTTATGGCGGCCTGGGAATCCATTGTTGCGCCCATGCGCGGCATCAATGGAAATATTTCAAGCAAATCCGGGGTTTACGCCTGTTGAATATCAATAACCACGGCCAGATGGTGCGCGAAGCCTATGCTTATTTTGCCGATTTCACCGCCCAGTGGCATTACGATCAATCTCCCCAACCGCTGGCTCCGCTGGACTGGCTGGCGGAGATTCCAGCGCAGGCGCATGTGGTGCTGGATTTTGCGCCGGAGACGCAGGCCGAGGCGCTCCAAATTTCTGAAACCTTGCGGAGGTTCAATGGATAAGCGATTTGCCCATCTCAACCTGGCAAACCCAAAGGACGGCTGGGTCATCCTCGGACCGGGGGGCGGCGGCTGTGTGCATACCCTGACCATCAACCCCTTGCGGCCGCAGATGATGGTTGTTTCCTGCGATATGACTGCCGGCTACATCACGTACAATGGCGGCGAATCCTGGCGCGAGTTCAACCTGAAGAGCCGCCAGTATGCCTATGCCTTTCACCCGCAAGACGCCAATACCCTCTATGTGGGCAGCTCCGGTTTGTTCCGCTCCCGGGATCAGGGCGAAACCTGGCAGCTTGTCTTCCCCGCTCCGGGTGCCGTCACGGGTGAGGCGCGCCTGGGGGATGAATCCAATCATTCCTTCTTCACCACGGATAACTGGCCGGGCAAGACCGTTCACGCCATCCTGATTGACCCGCACCATCCCGAACATCTTTTCATCGTCATTAAAAAAGAAGGCGCCCGCCAACCGGCGGATGATTTTTATGGCCGCCAGAAGCGCGGGCTGCTGCTTTATGGCAGCACCGATGAGGGCGGCACATGGAAAGAGCTGGCTGAATGGGACAGCGAGGAAATCCACCTGTTAACTTTCGGCCCGGCCCGCCCGGCTGAATCCCGGAGGATTTTCGCCTTCACCGAAAAAGGCGTTTTCCGCCTGACTGCGGGGGGAGAAATGGAAAGGCTGACCCTGCCCGCCTCCATCCTCGGTCTGCGTCACGCCAGTTGCGGCATCCACCCGGTGAGCGGCCAGTTGACCTTCTACCTCTCGGCGGTGGAATCCGCCGGGGAGGGCGGCTATGCCAGCACGATCTGGAAATCCTGCGACCTGGGGCAAAGCTGGGAGCGCTGTCTCACCGGCTTGCAAGCCCGCATCCCCGGCGATCTGCCTGTGTTTTCCCAGGTCAGTGCATGCCAGCAGGATGCCCGCCGGGTGTGGCTGATTGCGGAAAAATTTCCAGAGTTGGAGGCGGCAGGGCAGCGGGTGGAGCACCACGGCATCCTGGTCTCCAGTGATGAGGGGGCCAGCTGGGAATGGGCGGTAAAAATGGACGACGACCACGACCCCCTCAACCGGGTAGGCGGCTGGGCAGAACGGGATTACGGGCCGAAATGGGGTGACTTGAAAGGGGAGGAACAGATCAGCCCCCGCGGGCGCTTTGCCTGGGATGTGGTTGCCAGCCCGGTGGACCCGCAGGTGTGCTACACAATGGATTTTTCCACCATCTTCCACACGGCAGATGGCGGTGCGCACTGGCAGCAACTGGTAACCCATCTTTATCCGGATGGCTCTGTCTCGTCGCGCGGCATTGACGTGCTGGGGGCGTATGGCGTGTTTTTTGACCCGTTTGACCCGGCTCACCTGGCGCTGGCGCTAACGGATGTGGGCATCTTCCATTCCTTTGACCACGGCAATACCTGGCAGCATGCCCTGGCAGGGGTCCCCCGCTCGTGGATCAACACCTGCTACTGGCTGGTCTTTGACCCGCAAGTTCAAGGCCGGGCTTGGTCCGCCTGGTCAGCCATGCACGATATCCCGCGCATTAAGTGCTTCCGGGATGAGCATTTTCTGAAAGCAGAGGGCGGCATCTGCAAAAGTGAGGACGGCCTGCAAAGCTGGCAGCCTTCCGCCAGCGGGCTGCCAGCCCATGCCCTTTGCACCCACCTGGTACTGGACCCTTCCAGCCCGCCTGGTCAGCGCACCCTGTACGCGGCAGTCTTTAAGGGCGGGGTTTATAAATCCATGGATGATGGCCGTACCTGGAGCTTGAAGAACCACGGACTCGATCCGCGGAATCCGTTTGCCTGGCGGCTGCTGCTGGCTCCGAATGGCACCCTGTACCTGGTGGTGGTCAAGAACCGCTTGCAAGGCCGTGAACAGCCAGGCGCGCTTTATCAATCCACCGATGGCGCCGAGAGCTGGCAGCCGCTGGCCTTGCCGGAGGGGGCGGATTTTCCCAATGACCTGACTTGTGACCCCACGGGGCGGCTCTACCTGGCCTGCTGGCCGCGGCTGGTGGAGGGTGAAAACTGCCATGGCGGAGTGTATGCCCGCCAGGTGGGGGATGCCGCCTGGCAAACACTCTTTGACCCGGCAGTCCACGCCTACACGGTGACAGTTGACCCGCAAAACCCGGCTCATTTATACCTTTCCACGTTTGATGCCGCTCTCCATCATTCACCCGACCGCGGCCAAACCTGGCAGCGGCTGCGGGGCTTTAACTTTCAATGGGGCTACCGTCCCGTCCCCGATCCGCACCACCCGGGGATGCTGTTTGTGACCACTTTTGGCAGCTCGGTCTGGTATGGCCCGGCGGCTGGCGTGCCGGAGGCAAGCGAAGATATTTTGGAAACCTGATGGCGGTGGAGCGTCCCGCTCTCCCGCCGGATGCCCGGCCCGGGGTTTTCAAACGCCGGATGTTGCGGCTGGGGTTGGGCCTGTTGTTATCTGTTGGAGTGATCCTGGCGTTAGTTCTTTTTGGAGGATATATGGATGGTTTTGACCCGCAAAAATTGGATACCACGGAAACGGATGTGACCTACTGCACCCGGAACGGTCTTGATTTGCAGATGGATATTTCCTACCCGGCTTTTGGAGGGCCGTGGCCGGTGCTGCTCATTGTGCATGGCGGGGGCTGGTCCGAAGGCGACAAAGCCGATTTGTTCATCTCCCCAACCGGGGCAGGGTTGCTGGTGGTTTCCATCAATTACCGGCTCTATCCCGCGGCGCGCTTCCCGGCGATGATCGAAGATGTGAAGTGTGCCCTCCGGTTTCTGCGCGCTCATGCGGGCCGCTACAACCTTGACCCGCAGCGCATCGCGCTGGTGGGGTATAGCGCAGGTGCCCACCTGGCGGCCCTGGCAGGGCTGGCAGATCCATCTGCTGGCTGGGATTCCGGCCCATACCCGTTTCAATCCAGCCGGGTGCAGGCGGTGGTGGTCATCGCCGGGCCAGCGAACCTGGGACAAAGCTTTCCGGAGACGGTGGCTGATTTAATTGAGGGTGTGTTCGGCCCGCAGCAACTGGTGAGCGGCAGCCCGGTTACCTATGCCCGCCCGGATGCCCCGCCTTTTTTGATCATCCATGGGGATGCCGACCCGTTGGTGCCGGTGGAACAGGCTTACCTGCTGCACGAGGCTTTGCAGAAGGCGGGCGCCCGGGCGGAGTTGTTGATTGTGAAGAATGGCGGCCATGGTCTGGAGGCGGTAGGTGGGGAGGCTTCCCCCGCACCTTCCGTAATCTTCCAGCAGGTATTGGAATTTCTGGCGCGCAGCCTGGGGCCTTCTTAAAAACGCCGGGGCGGTTGGCCGGCCGCTCCGCAAGATTAAATCAGGAGATTCGATGACCAAAATTACCTTTATTGGGGCGGGCAGCCTGGGTTTTACCAGCGGCCTGGTGCGGGACATCTTAACCTTCCCCATGCTGGAAGATGCACACATCTCGCTCATGGATATTGATGCCGAGCGGCTGGAGTTTGCCTGCCGCAACGTGCAGAAAATCATCGCCCGCGGCGGCTACCCGGCCCAAGTCACTGCCACGCTGGATCGGGCGGCAGCCCTGAAGGATGCGGATGTGGTGATCACCACCATCTTGAGCGGCACAACCGAGGTCTGGCGGCATGATATCGAGATTCCAAAGAAATATGGCGTGGATATCAATGTCGGCGATACCCGCGGCCCGGCGGGGATCTTCCGCTTTTTGCGCACCCTGCCGGCAATGATGGAGATCGTGCGGGATATGGAACGCTATTGTCCGCGGGCGGTTCTGTTGAACTACACCAACCCGATGGCGATGTTGTGCGGCGCCATCCAACGCCAGACGCATATCCCCACCACGGGCTTATGCCACTCCGTCCAGGGGACCGCCATGATGCTCGCCCGCTGGATTGGCGCGCCGTATGCCGAGATTGACTATCTGTGTGCGGGCATTAACCACCAGGCCTGGTACCTGGAATACACGTGGAAGGGCCAGGATGCCTATCCCCTGATCCACCAGGCGGTGAACGAACGACCGGAAGTGTACCAGGAAGAAATTGTGCGCAACGAGTTGTTCCTGGCTTTCGGCAAGTATGTGACCGAGTCCAGCGGCCATAATTCAGAATATAACTGGTGGTTCCGCAAGCGCCCGGATCTGATTGAAAAGTATTGCCGCCATGGCACGGGCTGGAACCCGGGAGAATATGCCTATATTTTGCACGAATATCAACGGACGGAAGAAACCTGGAAGCAGAAGGTGCAACTGGAATTGGAACGCGAGCTTACCCCGGCAGATTTACTGCGCGGGCAGGAGTATGCGGCCCATATCATCAATGCGCTGCAAGGCGGCGAGGCCTTTAAGTTCAACGGGAATGTGCCCAACACCGGGCTGATCACCAACCTGCCGCCCGGTGCCTGCGTGGAGTTGCCGGTGGTGGTGGACCGCAGCGGGTTCCACCCGCTGTATGTGGGTGCCCTGCCGCCGCAATGCGCCCTGATGACCCAGCTCTCGAGCGGAATTGAGGAGCTGGCAATCACCGCCGCGCTGTGTGGTGACCCGCTCCTCGTCTACCAGGCCATCTGCCATGACCCGTTGACGGCGGCGGTCCTCTCGCTGGCGGAGATCCGCCAGATGACGAACGAGCTTTTTACCCGCCACAAAGACTTTTTACCGCAGTTCAAGGTCCATGCGGTCTAGGTAGGGCGGTCATTTCCACCCTGCAAAGGGCTGGACCAGGGACCGGAGAGCGCTGACACCTTCTGCGAGCGGACCAACCTGCTGACCGCACAAAAAACTGCTGCCTTTCTCTCGTCCAGGCAGCAGTCCGTGGGGTTGGTTCCGGAGGGAATTTAGCCGATTCGTTTCATATCCCGGCTGGCGAGGATGTCAATCCCGCTGTCCAGGGCATTTTCCACCACTACCATGCCCATGGTAATGGGCGGGGTGACTTCAATTTCGCGCAGGGCTTGCATCAGCAGGTCAATCTTCCCCTTGGGGAAAGGCGCGGCGGTATATACCGGTAACAGGGGGTGCGGGCCGTGTTTGACCCTTACCGTGCTGGCTACCATGCGCCGGGGGTCGGTTAGCTCACGTTCGGCATATTCGTGACCGCGCTTGCAGCCAGATTTGACCTCCACAATCGTCTCGCCGTCGCGGGTCACTTCCAAAGAGCAGCCCTTGGGGCAGGTGATGCACAGGATTTTCACTTGTTCTTTCATCGCTTCCTCCTAGCGCTTCACGATGGCGATGGTCAGTTCATCCGCCAGTTGGACTTCATCGTAGGCTTTCATTGGGATTTCGAGGGTGATGATCTCCCCGGGGCGGGCATACAATTCGCCTTTGCGGGTGACCAGGTTGCCATTGTTGCGCACTTCCACCCATACCGAGCTTTCGATGGGCTGGCGCACCCGCAATTGCAGCCGCACATTCCCTTCGGCAAGGCTCTCCCGGTCAATGGTCTGCGGAACGACGTAACGCACATTCTCACCGGGCTTGATAGGTACATGCGTATCCTCTTTGCGCCGTTCGATGGAGGCAAACCGGGCCGCGCTGACGCCCGCCTGGCGACCGGCTTCGGAGACCCAATCCACCAGGTCGTAAACGTGAACCACATTTCCGGCGGCAAAAATACCCGGCACGTTGGTTTCAAAGCGGTCATCCACAAATGGGCCGCCGGTGATCGGGTCAATCTGCACACCCGCCTTGCGGGAAAGCTCATTCTCCGGGATCAGGCCAACTGAGAGCAGCAGGGTGTCACACGGCATGACGACCTCGGTGCCAGGGATGGGCGTCCACTTCTCGTCCACCTGCACGGCTTCCACGGCTTCCACCCGGTTTTTGCCAATCACCCGTTTAATGGTGTGGCTCAGGTGCAGCGGGATGTCAAAATCCATCAGGCATTGGACGTAGTTGCGCGTCAGGCCGGTCAGGAAGGGCATCACCTCCAGCACCCCCTCCACCCGGGCGCCTTCCAGCGTCAGGCGGCGGGCCATAATCATCCCGATATCGCCGGACCCCAGCACCACGAATTGCTTGCCCGGCATAAAACCTTCCACGTTCACCCAGCGCTGGGCGGTGCCAGCAGTGAAAATGCCCGCCGGCCGCATCCCGGGAATGCGAATCTGAGCCCGGGTGCGCTCGCGGCAGCCCATGGAAAGGACGATGGCGCGGGCTTTGAGGTCCACAAAACCGCTGCGCGCCCCGGAGGCAAAGATGCGCCGGCGGGGCGTAATATCCAGCACCATGGTGTCGAGCAGGGTTTCCACCCCCACCGAGAGGGCCTCGTTGATGTAGCGTTGGGCATAGGCCGGGCCGGGTAAATCCTGCTTGAAGACCTCCAGACCAAAGCCATTGTGGATGCACTGTTGCAGAATGCCACCCAGTTCCTGATCCCGTTCGATGATCAGCACATCTTCTGCTCCCTGGCGTTTAGCGGCAATGGCGGCGGCCAATCCACCGGGACCGGCGCCAATGACGATCACATCATATTTATCCTTCAACATGCTGGGCCTCCATCTCCTTGGTGGGGCGGAACAGGAATTCCGACCCCGGGCCGCGTTTGGTGATTTGTTCCACGGGCACACCCAGCTCGCGGGCCAGGATATCCACCACTCGCGGCATATCAAAAGAACCCAGGCAGCGCCCGGTTCCCAGCCAGGTGCGGCGTTTGATGGCATCATAGGTCACTGCCGGGATGGGGGCGTGAATTTCGGCGATGATCTCGCCTTCGGTCACCATCTCGCAGCGGCAAACGACGCGCCCGTAACGGGGATCGGCGTCAATCAGTTTCTTCTGTTCTTCCAGCGGCAGCTTGCGGAAATGCGGCCGCGGCGGGCGGATGGGGTTCCAATCCGGCTTGAGCTGCAGCTTCTCCCCTTCGCTGACCATCAATTCCACCACCCGCTGGGCAATGGCCGGGGCGGAGGTCAGGCCGGGGGATTCGATGCCGCCCAGGTTCACCAGGCCGCGTGGGCTATCGGGGATCTCTACGATAAAATCGTGATCATAATAGATGCTGCGGTTGGGGCTGCTGGCATTGCCGGTGGCCCGCAGACCGGCGAACATGGCGATGGTGAATGTGGGGCGCAAGCCGGGGAACAACTTGCCCGCGCCCTCCCAGATTTCTGCCAGGCCTTCACTGGTGATGGCGGTATCTTCTTTTCCGCTGGCGGGGACCGAGTTCGGCCCCAGGATGGTATTTCCGTGGGTGGTGGCTGTCACCAGGATGCCTTTGCCCTTTTCCGATGGAACCGGGAAGAGCACATTGTTGACCTGGATGTCCGCCCGATCCAGCACGGCATACTCCCCGCGCCGGGGTGTGATGTGAAATTCCGGCCGCACGCCGGCCTGGTGCATCACCTCATCGGCAAACAGGCCGGCTGCATTCACCACCCACCGGCAGGCAAAATCACCGCGGTTGGTGTGGATGCCCAGGATTTGATTGTTTTCAATCACAAAACCGAGGAATTGGGTACCAAGC
>CALESS010000460.1 GCA_937907495.1 uncultured Anaerolineaceae bacterium | reverse complement strand
GGCCAGGATACCACGGTTGGCCTGGGGCAAACCCGGGTGAAACTGCAAGGCCGCTGAGCCGAGCAGATGCATCTGAGTTAGCTAAAGCCATCCACACGAAGCATTCCTGCGTCCACCTTCCGATGGCAAGGCCTGGGGGTTTGAGAAACGTGCCTATTACCCGCCCACCGACCCGGTCAACGCCCTGCTCTCCTTCGGTTACACCCTTCTGCTCAACGACCAGATTGCCGCCTGCCAGCTCACCGGCTTGGACCCGGACCTGGGCTTTTTCCATGTCATTGACTACAACAAGCCGGCCATGGCGCTGGACTTGGAGGAGATCTTCCGGGCGGTCATCGTGGATTCGATCGTGCTGACCGCCATCAACCGACCTTATTTCAGCCTGCGGGATTTTGAAATCGGCAAGCCCATCAAAGATACGGATGAGGATGACCTTCCGGCAGAATCCGTTCCAGCCAGCAGGGGCCAACCCGCCCCGGCAAAAATCATGGCAGCTCCGCCCATCCGGCCGATTTACATGAAAGATGCCGCCCGGAGGCGTTTCATCGACCTCTACGAATCCCGCGTCAACGAATCCGTCCTCTACCCGGCCACTGGCGAGCGCACCACCTACCGGCGCATTTTTGAGCTGCAAGCCTATGCGGTGGCCAAAGTCATCCTGGGCGAGGCGGAACGCCTGGTTCCATTTACCATCCGGTGAGCCGCATGGCCAAACAATTCATTGTCGCCAGCTATGATATTACCGATGACAAACGCCGCCGCAAGGTGATGAAAGCCATGGAAGACTTTGGCAAGCGGGTGCAATACAGCGTGTTTGAATGCCTGTTGACCCCGATTGAATTCGAAAAATTCAAGAAACGCCTGAAGCCGCTGATCCTGGAAACGCAGGATTCCATCCGCTTCTACTTCATCGGCGCAGAAGATGTCAGCCGCATCCAGGTGCTGGGGACCGGCAAAGTGACCGAAGACAAGCTGTTTTTTATTCAATAAGGCTGGCACAGCCCGAGGGAAAGCGGAACAAATGTCGATACCAATGAGTGAATCTGATCTGGCGGCTGCCGGCTTGCGGCCGGTTGAAGTCATCTTCAACTTGCTCAGCATCTGCCGGAAACAGGCCGGGGAGGATCTGCACTCGATCTCGCGCAAATTTCAATCTCGAAAATTGTTGACTGGTGGCGATCCTCAAGGAAAATCAGCGAACCTGCCCCGCATCACCTTCTGGATCCGTTTGTGCCGGGCAGCCTCATTATTAAGTGATGATCCAACACCCTACCCCACCCTGTTGGTGGAAGAATGGCTGGGTTGGCCGGCACTCAGGAAGATCAAACATTTACTGAAGGCATGGGTGGAAGCACCTTCCGGACAAGCCTATCGGAACATTCGAAAAGAACTCTTACGACGTTTGCTTCAAGCAGAAGAATTATCCAATTTTCACCGCAAAGAGTTGCTCGGTCTGCAGGCTTTGGAAATTTGTGATAAGGAAACTCTATCAGAGTGGGGGAAAATCATCCTTTCAGAGACCTTTTCGACGCATTGTTTGATTGAGACCCGCCAGCCATGGAGTATGGAAGGAAGACACCTCGTAATTCCGTTCCCACCCGATTGGAAATTATTATGGGATTTGGAAGAATTCCTTGATCCAACATCACCGGGTGTTTATGCACTGGATGCAAAAACGTTACGCCTCGCGATCCAACGCGGAGCCTTGGAGAAATCACCATCGCTGGTAGATATCCTTTCAATGGGATTGGGTGCTCGACCTCCCGAAGAAATTTCGTCATTACTGAACGAGATCCCTCAAATTCGCATCTATCCCGGATATGTACTGGAATTCAGCCATGT
>CALESS010000459.1 GCA_937907495.1 uncultured Anaerolineaceae bacterium | reverse complement strand
AGAGAATAACAGCAGGTCACCCGCCTCGATTTCTTCGCTATAGAAGCGCAAGTTGATCTGCGTACTCATGCCCAGGGCCTGGGCATTGCCGTTTTCCTCCCAATGGAAGACATCGTGATGGCCCAGGAAAAAAGTGTGGGTCGGCCCGACATGGGCAACATAGATGCGATTCTCGTGCTGGATGGCAAGGTTGAGCAGGGCAGTCACCGCCCAGCCATCCCGGGCGCCTGCCCGGTTGCGTTCCAGCAGGTAGGCGTTGAGCGATTCCACCGCCAGGCGAATACCGGCGGTGACCGTTTTGCTGGTGGCAAAGTAGGTTTCCACCAACTTCTGGATCAGTCCTTTTTGCCCGGCTGAGTCCAGGGGATGCTGGCCTTTGAGGGTTAAAAGGACGGCGAGGACGTCCCTTTGCCGGCGGCGATCCGCTTTGCGGGGGGCAGCCGTAACGAGCAAACCGGGCAGATCGCTGGTGGAAGATGTGAGAGAAAAATAGTAGATATCGTACAAGCTGCACCCGCCGTTTGGAAAAGGATGGTTATAAAATTAATTATACACGCAATTGGGGGGTGCAAGTTGTGTTCCAACCCAGCCCCCAATTTTGGGGAGGTGAAGTGGAGATAACTTCAATTTCGGGCAGACGATGTGCGCGGTGATCCGCTCGACTCCGTCCAGGTGAGGGCGCAGTATGCGGCGGGAAAGCAGAAGCAGCGTAGTGACTGGGCCTGCCCAGCCAGGTTTGCATCATCGAAAAGGATGGATGGGGATATCGCCACAAATTGGGTCTTGAAATCGGCGCAAGATGTGCTACACTGTGGTTAACTGGTAAGAGGTCATACCAGTTATAAGATAATATTGCGAATCTCTCACAAACAAAGGCGGTCAAATGAATTTTAGTTCCCCATCCAAACCGGCGGAAATCTCTGAAAACCGCTTGATCGAAGCGATCCTGAGCGGGCAGTTTCCGATTGACTCCTCCCTGCCCGCCGAACGCGAGCTGGCCCTTATGCTGGGCGTAACCCGGCCGACCCTGCGCGAAACCTTGCAGCGCCTGAGCCGGGATGGCTGGCTGGAGATTCGCCAGGGAAAATCTACCCGGGTGCGCAATTACTGGCAGGAGGGTAACCTGGGGGTGCTGGCAGCCATTGCCCGGAACCCGGGCAGCCTGCCGGCGGATTTTCCAACGCACATGCTGATGATCCGCTGCCTGCTGGCGCCAGCCTACACCCGCCAGGCAGTGGAGCAGGCCGGTGAGCAGGTGGTGGAGCTGCTCCAACCCTACCAGGATGTGCCAGAAGACCCCCAGGTTTTCACCGATTGGGACTGGCGGCTGCAGATCGAACTGACGGTTCTGAGCGGCAACCCGGTCTTTACCCTCATCTACAATGGCTTTGGCGGGCTGTATGCCCTTTTAGGGTTGAAGTATTTTCAGCAGGCGGAAAACCGCCGCCTTTCTCAACAGTTCTACCGGGATTTGCTGCGTTGTGCCGGGCGGGGAGATGGAGCCGGGGCGGAGGAGATTGTCCGCCAGACGATGCAGGCCAGCCAGGTGGTTTGGCAAAAGTTAAATCTGCCGGGGGCAGGGAACGAATAATTCAGAGGATATTGGGAGGCAGCCGCATGGGAAACCAGGATCAACGGGAGCAGTTATGGCAGTCCGCGGGCGGTCCGTGGGATATGCTGATTATCGGTGGGGGGATTGTGGGGGCGGGGCTGCTGCGGGAAGCGGCCCGGGTGGGCTTGCGCGCCCTGTTGGTGGAAGGCAGCGATTTCTCATCCGGCACGTCCAGCCGATCCTCGAAAATGGTGCATGGCGGTCTGCGCTACCTGAGCAGCGGGCAGATCAAGCTGACGATGGACTCGGTTCGCGAGCGGCAGCGCCTGCTGCAGGAAGGGCGCGGCCTGATTGA
>CALESS010000458.1 GCA_937907495.1 uncultured Anaerolineaceae bacterium | reverse complement strand
AACGGCCTACCCTGGAACAGGAAAATCTATTGTGGTGACCATTTCTCCGCAGACGGGGGTGGTTATTGACAGCAACGGCGGCGGCTATTTTGGCCCTTACCTGAAATTCTCTGGATGGGATGCGCTGGAGATACAGGGAAAAGCTGACCGGGATGTGATCATCTTTATTGATGGTGATGAAGGCCGGGTAACTGTGGAGGAGGCTCCTCTGGAGGCGATTGATACCCATCTCATCAGCAAGCAATTGACGGAAATGTATGGCGCAGATGATCGAGAGCGCCGTGCAATTTCGGTTGTATCTGCGGGGCAGGCGGCGGATAACGTTCCGATGTGCGGTTTGAATTTGAGTTATTGGGATGCCCGCCGGCAAGAGGTTCGCATCAAGCAGGCTGCCAGGGGTGGATGCGGAACCGTATTACGAAACAAGAATATCAAGGCCATTGTGGTGAAATACAGCTCCATGAACGCGGATAGCAATGGCGTTGCGGATCTCGCCCTTTTGCGAAAGGCCGGGCAGCGGATTAACAAAGAAATCACCGAATTCGATCCCTCGCAGAATGATATGCGGGGAACAGGTACGCCATACCTGGTGGAGATCATGAATAAATTTGATCTTCTGCCCGTGCAAAACTTCCGCTTTGGGGCCGACCCAAATGCATACAAGATCAATGGTGAGCTATGGAAGGAGCAGTTTGATCACAGCGGCCCGGATGGCTGTTGGCTGGGCTGCACGATGGGCTGTGCGCATGGTGTGAAGCATTACCACTTGCAAACCGGACCCTACAAGGGCGAGCTGGTGTTTGTGGATGGGCCGGAATACGAGACGCTGGGTGCATTGGGTTCCAATTGCGCCATTTTTGACCCCGGCGCCGTGCTGGAGATGAACTTTTATGCCGATACATACGGTATTGATACCATCTCGTTGGGGAATTCCATCGCCTTTGCCATGGAGTGTTACGAGTACGGTATCCTGACAAAAGAGAATACAGGGGGGTTGGAGCTTACCTGGGGGAACGTCCAGGCGGCGCTTGAATTGATCCATGGCATGGCAGCCGGTGAAGGCTTCGGAATGATTGTTGGTCAGGGGGTGCGGGGGATGAAGCGCATTTTCGTCGAGCAGTTCGGGGCGGACCCGGTGTTATTGCAGGATATCGGCATGGAAATGAAGGGGTTGGAAGTTTCGGAATACATGACGAAGGAATCTCTGGCCCAGCAAGGCGGGTATGCGCTTTCCTCCAAGGGGGCACAGCACGATGAAGCCTGGCTGATTTTCATGGAATTGGTACATAAACAATTAAATACTTTTGAGCAAAAAGCGGAGGCCTTGCATTACTTCCCCATGTGGCGAACGTGGTTTGCCCTTCATGGTTTATGCAAGCTTCCGTGGAATGACATCATTCCGGTTAGCAATAAGACGGCCAAAGAACCCCAAAAAGTACCGGAACATGTTGAAAATTATTGCTGGCTTTACGAGGGTGTTACGGGAGTGCCTGTAACCATTGATGACCTGATCTTACAATCGGAAAGAGTATACAACTTCCAGCGAGTTTTCAATTTGCGCCTGGGGAGAGGTAAGCGGGAGGATGACTACCCCCCTTACCGGGCGATGGGACCGGTAACTGCCATTGAATACGAATCTCGCACCGAACGCTACGATAAAGAGCTTCGGGAATTGATCGGCCTGGACCCTGATACCATGACCACTGCCGAGAAGATGGCGGCCGTGCGAAAATACCGAGAAGACCGTTACGAGACCCTGGTGGATAGCGTTTATGCGCGGCGCGGATGGAATAAGGATGGTGTACCGACAGTTGAAACATTGCTAAAATTGGGCGTGGACTTCCCCGAGGTATTGGAGTTGGTTCGAAAGAACGGCGGATAATGACTTGCAAAGCAGCTCTCCAAAAGAGCTGCTTTTTTTGTGAAATTATGGGGATGGTATAATCTCATTGGAAATGGAGGTGGAACGGTCTTCATTGAGGTCATTAAGCGCACGGCTTTCAGGTGGGGGCTGAGAGTGACGAGGGAGAGGGTTCCCTGCTGCAGGGCAGGGTTAACTGGTGAGAACAGGCTGCGAACCTGGTCGCCAGGAAAATCGAGAGATCAGCGGAAGCCCTCCGGACGAGAAGTCTGCGTAACCAATCAATAAATCGCTGGCAGAAGATCCAATTGCCGGAGTATGATCAGTATCCAAGGAGGATTCTGTGTGTGGTATTGTGGGCTATATAGGCGAGAAAGACGCAACGCCGATTATTTTAAATGGTTTGAAAAAACTTGAATACCGTGGATATGATTCTGCGGGCATTGCAGTTTTACAGGACGGAAAAATTGAGGTACGGCGAGAGGCTGGAAAACTCAGCCGGTTGGAAGCTCTGGTTGCCTCCCAGCCGATTGCGGGGAAATTGGGTATCGGACATACCCGCTGGGCAACCCATGGAGAGCCTTCTTCTCGGAATGCTCATCCGCATTTGGGTTCCACAGGTGAAGTTGTGCTGGTTCACAATGGGATTGTGGAGAACTTTCTGGAACTGCGTGAAGATCTGATATCAGAGGGGGTGGATTTCAAGTCCGACACCGATACCGAAGTGATCGTCCATTTAGTGGAAAAATTCCTTTCCGTGGAAAAGGATTTTGTGCGGGCGGTTCAACGCACCTTGCTGGAGTTAAAAGGCGCCCATGGGATTGTTGTGTTTTCTGCCCTGGAGCCGGATAAGATCGTGACGGCTCGGATAGGCAATGCCGGAGGCGTGGTGATCGGCTTTGGTCAAGGGGAAACCTACATTGCCTCTGATATACCGGCAATTTTGGAGCATACAAGGAAAGTGGTTTTCCTGGAATCCCGGCAGATGGCGGTGGTCACCCGGCAGGGAGCAGAAATTCAATCGCTGGAAGGTGAGGCTGTCATCCCAACACTTCATTCGATCGCCTGGGACCCGGTGGCTGCAGAAAAGGGTGAATACCGGCACTTCATGCAAAAGGAAATTCACGAGCAAGTGCGGGCGCTGACCGATACACTCGCCGGGCGGGTGGATTTTGATGATGCCAAAATTCGTTTGCCGCAACTAAACCTGGACCAAGAGGCTGCGCGGAAAATTCGGCGGATCATCATCACTGGCTGTGGAACGGCTGCCCATGCAGGGATGGTAGGGAAAGTGATGATTGAGCGAATAGCCCGCATCCCGGTCGAGGTGGATATTTCTTCGGAGATGCGATACCGCGAGCCTATCATTACATCCGATGACGTTGTGCTGGCAATCAGTCAATCGGGCGAGACTGCCGATACGCTGGCAGCAATGGATGAGGGAAAGAAACGCGGCGCAAAATTGTGGGCGATTGTCAACGCCATAGGCTCGCAAGCGATGCGTATAGCCGATGGTTATATTTCCATGCAGACGGGACCCGAGATCGGGGTGGCATCTACCAAGGCGTTTACCGCGCCCCTGGTGGATTTGTATATGCTGGCGGTGCTGCTCGCAGATCTGCGGGGCACATTATCAGAATCTGAACGCTGGCGGTTGGTGAGTGATCTGCGGCTGATTCCCGACCTGGTGGGACGGTGCCTGGACCGCGAGGCTGAAGTAGAGCAGGTCGCCGAGGCCCTAAAAGATTCGCGCGGTGCGCTCTACCTGGGGCGGGGAATTAATATGCCAATCGCATTGGAAGGAGCACTTAAGCTCAAAGAGATTTCCTATATCCACGCAGAAGCCTATCCAGCGGGTGAAATGAAGCATGGCCCAATCGCCCTGGTGGATCAGGATATGCCGGTGCTGGCTCTTGCTCCGCGTGATCCATGGTATGAAAAGATGATTAGCCAGATTGAACAAGCCAAAGCTCGGGGCGGAAAAATATTCGTGGTGGCAACAGAAGGTGATCAACGGGTTGCAGATTTGGCAGACCATGTGCTTTGGGTGCCGGATGCTCCCTGGCTGCTCAGCCCGGTGGTGACCGTGATCCCCCTGCAATTATTGGCGTATCATATTGCGGCAAAGCGGGGTTTGGATGTGGATCAACCGAGAAATCTTGCAAAGTCGGTGACGGTGGAATAGACCGTCGCTGGGGGCTCACACAGTAGGAATCAGAAAGGTCTTCAATTGGTGAAGGCCTTTCTATATATTAAAAACCATCACACTACAAAATGGCTCGGTAGGGTAATTACGCAGAACGTATAGCGTAATACCTTATTGTGAGAGAGCCGCCTGCCGCCTATACTTCTAATTATAAGATCAATTTAAAAAAGGAGAAAGAAAATGATTAACATTTTGGTTTGGATCATCGTTGGTGGCCTGGCTGGCTGGATTGCCAGTATGATTATGGGTCGTAACGCTCAAATGGGCCTGCTTGCCAATATCGTTGTTGGTATCCTGGGAGCGCTGATTGGCGGGTTCATCATGAATGCGCTGGGCGGCGAGGGTTTCACCGGTTTTAATATCTACAGTCTGCTGGTTTCCATCGTTGGGGCTGTGGTGTTACTGTTCATCGTCAAACTCTTCCGCAGATAAGCGAATAATTAACCTTATAAAAGCGGTTGCTCATGATTATTCAGAGCAACCGCTTTCTTTATTCTTCCCCCCCTTCAGGGAAAAAAGGGAGCATTTTCCGAAATATATCCGTTGCTTAGAGATGGTCAAATAACATACTCGATCTAAAAAACCCTGGCATTCAGCCAGGATTTTTTAGGTGAGATTTGGTTTGCGCTTTTTCTCCAACCCGGGGCAGAAACGCTGATCCTTCACTGGAGAAAAAATGGGTAATTTACATCCTCGCCCGCTGATTCGCATAATTTTCAGCTAACATGGTGAGAGATTTATCCGTATTTCCTTCTTCCTGGATCGTGATGTCCAGCAGGCGGACTGCATGGGTGTCACCGATCATTTCGGCAAAAGCCCGGGCTGTGCCATAAGCTGAAATTTCATAATGTTCCACCCGTTGAGCAGCGGCGATCAATGCGGCATCCAACACGGATTTGTCCATGTCTGATTTGATAATTTCTTCGCCCTCTTTAATCAACCCAGCCATTCCCACGCATTTCTTGCCGCGCGGGCTATATTTCTTCTGAGCAAAGATCTCTTCAATCCGAGCTGCCTGTTTCTTGGTCTGCTCCAGGTGAGCCTGGAAAGCCTTTTTCAATTCAGGTGATACGGCGGCCTGGGCCATTTTAGGCAAAGCTTCAATCAATTGGGTTTCTGCGCTATACAGGTCTTTCAGCTCTTCGATAAAGAGCTCTTCAAGATTCGTGATTTTCATTGGCATTGCATTTATCTCCTTGAAAAGTAGAGTTTTGGTTGTGTTGCTTGTACTCATCATATTGACCAGAACTCTGCTCTTCAATGGGGGAATAACCTAATGCATATAAGGACTTTCCCTTCCAGGCATAATTAACGGCGTGGGGAAGATGTAATTGGTACGTGATTGATTTACGGGCGAGCCTGGCGGTGACCTTCGATGGCATCAATGATGGCTTCTCGGAGAGTCATGACGGCCAATTCTGCGCAATGTAAATGGTCCTCGGGCAGACCGTCCAAAGCCAGGATCAGGTCTTCGGCGGTGATTTGTTGAGCATGTTCCAAAGTCATTGAGCTTGCCATTCTCGTAATCATGCTGCCACAGGCATAAGTAGCGCCACAACCATCTGCGAGAAAGCGGGCCTCTTTTATTCTTCCCGCCACAATGCCGAGGTCTATCTGCATACGGTCGCCACAACTTCCCTTAAAGAGACCCTGGCCATCTGGTTTATCGAGTACACCAACATTTTCCTTGCTGCGGA
>CALESS010000457.1 GCA_937907495.1 uncultured Anaerolineaceae bacterium | reverse complement strand
CAGGATGTAGATGGACTCCACCAGGGTTCCGGCGGTTTGGATCACGAACAGCAGCAGTACAGCAGCAGCCAAAATGAGGGGGGTGGTTTTTTTCATGGGTTTTTCCTGCTAAATGAAGGATGGAATGGGGAGAAACAATTACACCATTATAACCCGCCAGCCACAAACCGGTTGCGGAGCGGGAGGAAGGATGGGTTTGCGGCGGCGGAGTTTTGCCGGAAGGTTCTTCTTTCGGTGGGCAAGCCGCTGATTTGCAAACATCACCCGCCCCTGTGCAAACACAAGGGCGATTATGAAAAACGGCGATTCATGGCGAAAAGAAACCTTTCCCCGGCAAAATCTGGGTGGCTCGTGCCACGCATCGCGGTTGGACGCCTTTGTTCATCCACGCCCTGGGCAGTTGCCTGGAAATAAGGCGACCCCCTGGCAATATCTGCCCGGGGGGTCGTCTCCCAGCCGTATCTTTAACGGCTTGTTGGGTGGGCCGGGGCCTAGGTTGGAAGTGTATTTTCCTCCGAGAAAGAAGGGCTGGATGGCAGCGCCCAGTAAAAACCCAGTAGAATAATCCCGCCAACCGGAAGCAGCAGGAACAACAACTCCCATGGGTTTTTACCGCCATCGCGCAGCCGCCGTGAACCCGCTGCCAGGAAGGGCAATAAAAAAGCGAGCAGGAAGATGCTTCCTGCAGCCTCGCTGATTTGCACAAACGCCGAAGTCCCGATGACAACGAACAGCGTAAACCACCAGAACTCGGAGCGGGATGCCCGGCCAGTAAATTCTGCGTACTTGGATAAGCAGGTGCGGATTGATTCGAAGAAGGTAACCGATATTGCCGGGTTGTCGGTGTTTGCATCCGAAGAATTTTTCATTCTGAACTCCTCGCCGATTTTTGAGACGGCTTCTCTCAAGGATGTAACCCAATTCCAAAAATTGAGTCCGGCGTCATTTTCACCAAAATTGCTCTTCTTTGCAACTGTGGAAACCCCCAGTTTTTCAGATTCATTCCCGTTTGGTTCGTTTTGAAGCCTCAAAACCAGTTCCAATCTCGAATTTACCTGGAATTTGGTGAAAATTTTGTTGAGGTGGAATTCAACCGTGCGCTCGGAAATTTTCATATCCAGGGCGATTAATTTATTGCTCTTACCTTCCAGTAAAAGCTTTATCACCTCCCGTTCGCGATTGCTTAATGGGGGAAAAGGTATCATGGTGAGGTTTCCTTCCACTTCGGGGCTGCCAACCACCTGCCTGGCGGGCGGGTGAGCGGGGATGAAGGATTAAACGCGCAAAGGCGGTCCGAGCAACTCCATCCCATGAGAACGCCACAATTCAGGGTCTTGGGCTGGCATGGCATTCGCTTGTGTTACCGCGCGAAAGAATGCTTCCATTTTTCCTGCGGGCATAAATGCAATCAGCATTCGGCCCCGTAGCCCACCGGTATAGGCCCAAACATGGGGGATCATTCTCGGCGCAAGGATGGAATCCCCTGGTTTCATCGTGAATTGCTGGCTGCCAACTTCCAGCAGAAATTCACCCTCCAGTGCATAAAACCATTCATCCTGGTTGAAATGGAGGTGCCGGGCCGGGCCCCCTTTTTCGTGGAAGGTGTTCTCGATAATAAAGAGGCCGCTGCTGTCTTGCGGCGTCACCTTGAATGTGATTTGACTAACCCCGAGGCCGCGATGCTCTCCGAACTGATCCTCATTTGCTGCAACCCGCAACACAGCGGGAATGTTGGATGGAAACTCAATCGAACCCATCATTGACTCCTTCTACCTGTAAACTTTCTGTTTTTTTACCTGTAATATCGCCCGCCAATGGTCTGGCTTACGGTACCGGTGGCGGGCGAGGATTCTGACCGGGGGCCGGGAATACCAAAAGCCAGAACCTGGCTGGCCGAATGCCCGGAAGAATCCGCTCAATATGCCGTAATTATGCCACAAGAATCAAAAAGTGCCACCTTTGGGGAAGGTGCTGCATATCTTACTCTCTGCCCCTGCCATTTCCTTCTGCCAGGGATGTCCTTTGCATTCGTACCCCCTCTCGTCAGCGAACCAGATAAGGCAGGATTGAATAATACGTCCATATCAGGGGAACCAGGTTTAGCAGGAAGTGTGGAATGAAGGTGAACAGCATGTGATTGGATTTCCGCCATACCACCAGGTGCAGGAAGCCCGACACACTGGTCAGCAAAATGAAAGCCACCCCGAACAGTGGTTTTGGATCAACCGTTTCCAGGAACTTCGCCCAATACTGGGTATGGATCATCCCGACGAAAGCCGCAAACAAGACCAGACCGATCAGGCGGAAGATGGGCCGGGGTTTGGCGGGATATAAATCCCAGGCCTCGAAAATATAAATCCAGAGCAACTGTTCGCTGGCGGCATTGAGCGGCGCCCAAATGAGGGCCGTGATGAGAATACCGGCGGCAGTGCTGGCGGGAAATTGATTTCTCGCCAGGTAAGCGCATACCAGGCTGGCGAGAATCACAGCCACATTCACATAGAAGAAAGGGGTAATGCGTTTGGGCAAGGGGTTGAAATAGCCGCTTGATCCACGCCGCCACTTGACGATTCCCCAGGCCAGCCCATAATACAGGAGCATGGGTAACAGGGCGCCGGTTTGCCCGTAGAGCAGGCCGGCCAATAGAGGAAACACCAAGCCGAGCAGCGCGGCGAGACCGAGATCGAGTTTTTGCGGGCGCCATTGGCTTACAGTGGAAGTGCTGAGGTGTGATTTCATCTTGCTCCGGGGCGCAGGGAAAGGCCTATTTTACACAGGCCGCAACCTGAGGGCTGGTCACAGGGAAAGGCTCGCTGGATCCATTATGCCACATGACGAAGTGAAAACCACGCCAGATCTGCCAGAAATGGATCTTTGAGAATATCAGCACGCCAGGTTTCTTGGAATGGCTGAGATCGTACCGCGCTTGTAGAAAACGGATAAATCCGGTATATAATGTCATCAGATGCTCGCCTGGGGCATTTCTTGAGAAAGGATATTATCCATGGATCGCCGTGAATTTCTAAAAACTGCTGCCGTTGTCGCGGCTGCCTCCAGCCTGGCTGCCTGCCAGGCAGAAAGTGCCCTCACCCTGGAGGCCGGGAAAACCCCACCCCCGCCGCTCCAGCCCACCAGCAACCCGGGAAAACCACCGGTTGTCCTCCCGACCACCGAGCAAGCCGCCCCGGTAGCCAACGACCTGCTCACGTTGATCACCAGCCGGCTCACGTTCGGCATCCGCCCCTCTGAGCCGCTGCTCCGCCTCGAGGCCGAGGCCAACCCGGAAGCCGCCCTCGAGGCCTTCCTGGCGGAACAGCTCAACCCCGATGCGCTCGATGATTCCTCCTTTGAAGCGCGCCTGCAACAGGCCGGGTTCGAGACTTTGCAAAAATCCCTCAAAGACCTGGCCTATGAACATATCACCCACAACCCTTACAAAGATAACGATGACCGCCATTGGCGCTGGTACATGCAGCCCTATGCTGAATTGGTTCGCTCCAGCTTTTTACGGGCGGTGTACAGCCGCAAACAATTACAGGAACTGCTGGTGGATTTCTGGCATAACCACTTCAACGTTTACGGAGATCAGGATGATGTTGCTCCCCTCATGCTCTCATATGATCGGGATGTCATCCGGGCGCATGTCTTTGGCAACTTCCGTCAATTTCTGGAAGGGGTTGCCTCTCATCCCAGCATGTTGACCTACCTCAACAACCGCACCAACTCGGATGCCGGCCCCAACGAAAACTTTGCCCGCGAGTTGTTGGAGCTGCATACCCTGGGCGCGGAAAACTACCTCGGTATTCAAGATCCCACTTCCATTGCCAAAGATGCAGAGGGCCGGGTAATCGGGTATGTGGATAACGATGTGTACGAGACGGCCCGCTGCTTCACCGGTTGGCGTATGCACGATGACCTGTGGGAAGGGGAGGAGGATGTGGATGACAGCCTGACCTTCCTCTATTACCCACCCTGGCATGACCGTTATAACAAGTTCGTCTTGGGGCAATACATCCCCTCGGACCAAAGCCCGCAGAAAGATGGGCGGGACGTGCTCGACCTGCTTGCCAGCCACCCCGGCACGGCCACTTACATCGCCCGGAAACTTTGCCGGCGTTTTGTGGCGGATGATCCGCCGCAAAGCCTGGTGGATGCGGTGGCCCGCACTTTTTTGGAAGAGAAGGATTCGCCCGATCAACTGCGCAAAGTTTACCAGACGCTCTTCCGCTCGCCGGAGTTCCGCCAATCCAGCGGGGGCAAGCTGAAACGACCGCTGGAATGGGCTGTTTCCGCCCTGCGCGCCCTGGAAGCGGAGATGGGGCAACTGCCGGAGGGGGTGTATTGGACACAGGCCATGATGGGCCAGCCGATCTTTGGCCACCACCAACCGAATGGATATCCGGATCAGGCCAGGGATTGGATCAATTCCATGAGCAGTATCTACGCCTGGAACCTGATCACCGGGCTGGTGGAAAACTGGTGGAGCGATGAGGAGGATGGCAACAACATCTACGTGGATCTGCTGGCGCAGACCCCGGTGGAAGTCTCCAGCGCCACCCAGTTGGTGGATTACTGGCTGCACCGCTGGCAGCTTCACAATCTGCCCGCCGAATCGCGCAGCGCGTTGATTCAATTCGCTGCCGGTGAGGGAAGCGCCGATGCGCCACTGAGCGCGGATGAGCGCGGTGAAGTGATTCCGGCACTGGCCACGTTGATATTGATGAGCCCCCAGTTTCGGTACCGGGGATAAGCGAAAGGATGAGCAATGACGAACTCCATTTCCAGAAGGACTTTCTTAAAGGGCAGCGCCGGTTCACTGGCGCTGATGTCCCCCTTGTTGGCTCCCTTCCGCTTTTTACAGCGCAGTGTTTCGGCTGCCAGCAGCACCGATCCAATCCTGGTGGTGGTTTCGCTGCGCGGCGGCTGGGATGCGCTTAACGTCATCCCGCCGATTGAAGGCGAAGATGCTGCATATTATCAAAAGGCCCGCCCCACCCTGCAAATTCCGCAAAAGAAATTGCTGACCCTGGATGCCCGCTTTGGCATGCATCCCACCCTCCAGCCGTTGTTTGAACTGTACCAGGATAAGAAACTGGCCATTGTGCATGCGGTGGGGCTGACCTACAATACCCGCAGCCATTTCGAGGCGGTGGAATATATGGAACTGGGCACACCGGGAGAGAAAACCATCCACAGCGGCTGGCTCAGCCGCGCCTGGCTGGCGGATGCCTTTGCCTCGGAATATGGAATTCCGCTGGTGGCAATGCCCTCCACGCCCACGGCACTGCAGGGCACCAACCAGACCATCAGCCTTGGCTCGTTGAGCGACCTGAAATTATGGGATGGCGGCCTGATGGAGCGGCAAATGCCGGTGCTGCGCCAGTTGTATGCCGGTGAGAGCGCCCTCGCCCAATCCACCAACCGCACCCTGGATGTGCTGGACCTGGTGCAGCCGTTGGTGGACGAGGAGTATAAACCCGCGGCGCGCGTAAAATATGAGGGCGATGAATTCAGCCGCAGCATGCAGGCGGT
>CALESS010000456.1 GCA_937907495.1 uncultured Anaerolineaceae bacterium | reverse complement strand
TATGACCAGGGCGAGGAGCTGCTATCCCAGCAGATTGGCCCGGATGAATTCCAGTTTGATGGTCGTTTTGACCTGGATGACCTGAACCGCTTGCTGGGCACGCACCTTGAAACGGAAGCTGCGGATACCCTCAGCGGGTACATCGCGGCGGAAATTGGACGCATGCCGGTCACGGGGGATCGGGTGCTGGCGGAAGGTTGGATTTTAACGGTGGAGCAGGTTACCGGTCGGCGCACCCGCCGGGTGAGCGCCCGCCGCTTGCAGCCCACTGAAACTGATCAGGAGAAGAAAGATGACACTAAGCGCTGAAATCCGGGCGGAGTTGATCGCCGCGGCGGTAAGTGCCCGCCTGTGGGCGTATGCTCCGTATTCCAAATTTCTGGTTGGGGCAGCCCTGCTGACCGAATCGGGTAAGATTTACGACGGCATCAACATTGAAAATGCGGCCTACCCGGATGGGATTTGCGCCGAGCGGGTGGCGATCTTCAAGGCCATCTCCGAAGGGGAGCGGAAGTTCGTGGCAATTGCGATTGCCACTTCCAATGGCGGTTCACCGTGCGGCTCCTGCCGCCAGGTGCTGGCGGAGTGGGGGCTGGATACCCTTGTGCTGCTCTGTGATGCCGAGAGTAACGTGCTTACGGAAACCACCGTGCGAGACCTGCTTCCGGGCGCATTTTTGCCGGAGCACTTGTTGGGCTAAACGTGCCTGGCGATCACACTCTGCGGGTTGAGGCGGTGGTCTTGCGCCATTCCGATTGGGGCGAGGCGGACCGCCTTCTCGTTCTGCTCACCCGCGAGCGCGGCAAAATCCGTTGCATTGCCAAGGGGGTGCGACGCTTGCGCTCGCGCAAGGCCGGTCACCTGGAGCCGTTTACCCATGCCGCCCTGCTTTTGGCCAAAGGCCGGGATTTTTGGATTGTGACCCAGGCCGAGACGCTGGATGCCTATCTGCCGCTGCGAGAAGACCTGGTGCGCACCGGCTATGCCGCCTATGTCATCGAACTGGTGGATCGCTTCACCTATGATGAAGGCGCCACCCGCGGCCTGTTCTCTCTGCTGTTGGATACTCTGCGGCGCATCACCGCCGCCGAGGATGTATTCCTGGCGGTGCGCTACTTTGAGCTGCGCCTGCTGGAATTGGTTGGCTTCCGCCCGGAGCTTTTCCGCTGCGTGATGTGCAGCGAGGAGGTCCGCCCGCAGGACCAGTTCTTCTCGCCCTTGCGGGGCGGGGTGGTCTGCCCGAAATGTGGGCCGCAAGTGATGGCTGCCCGGGCGATCTCTGTCGAGATGCTCAAATTCCTGCGGCATTTGCAGCGCTCGAGTTATGCGGAGGCAACCCGCGCCCGCCTGACCCCCGCTATCCAGCATGAGATGGAAGTCCTGTTGCAGCATTACATCACCTACCTGCTGGAGCGCGGCCTCAATTCCCCTGATTTTTTGAATGAAGTGAGAAAGAAATAATTCAATAGTTACTATGGAAAATATCACAACCATCGCAGACAAAGAATATATTCTATTTTGTGATGAATCCGACCGCCATGGAAAATTCTACTCGAATTTTTATGGAGGAGTGATGGTTGGCTCTTCTCATTACCAAAGAATAACCACGAGGTTAAATGAAACGAAAGCAGAACTGCATCTTCACAGTGAAGTCAAGTGGGAAAAAGTTACCGAGGTGTATTTAGCGAAATATCAACAACTTATTCACCACTTTTTTGAGGAAATTAAAGCCGGAAATATCCGCATCCGGATCATGTTTCGTCAAAACGCTCATATTCCACAGAATCTCCGCCGTGACCAGATTGATTTGGAATATTTCATCTTGTATTACCAATTTATTAAACATGCTTTTGGATTGGAGTTTGTTTCTGAACCGATTCGCTTGCGACTTTACTTCGATACATTTCCGGACACAAAAGAACGAAGCGAACAATTTAAAGGATTTTTATTAGGCCTGACAAAAACGACAAAATGGCAACAGATTCAAATAAATCAGGAGGATATTACGGAAATTCGCTCCCATGATCATGTTCTGGTTCAATGCCTGGATATCGTCCTTGGCTCCATGTCTTTTCGTTTGAATGATAAACATAAGGAAAAACGCAAGGGGTCCTCTCGGAGAGGTAAACGGACGATTGCCAAGGAAAAGCTTTATAGATTCATCCTCAATGAAATCAAGAATATTCATCCGGGTTTTAATATCGGAATTAGTACCAGCGCAAGAGGGGATTTAAAAAATCGGTGGAATGATCCTTATATGCATTGGGTATTTGTGCCAAAAAGTGAAGAGTTTGACTCGGGATTAACAAAATCACGGGGAAGGAAGCACAATAAAAAAGACCCCGCCTGATCTACTCAGTATCTAACGCATAACGTTAGACTTCGATCAGGCAGGGTAACATTGTATAATCAATATAGCATTAAAAAATTACCATGTCAATAATTAATCGTGTTTGAATTTCAGTCTCAAAATCGGTTGGTGATTTTTCCCCATCTAACCTATTGGGGGAATTCAACCGTTTTTTTAGCCCTGGCACGGTCACACTTGGAGACATGCCTGGACCCTCATCAATAATAGGACAGGCATTCCGCTAATTTTTGATATAAAATCTATTCTGAACAGGTAAACTTCAAGCTCCATGCAAACACAACCCACCCCCACCGCGGAACTCCGGCAGACCCTGCACAGTGAATTTGGTTGGAACGCGGACGGCAAATTCACCCCGGGCGAGCTGCAAACGCTTCTTTCGGCTGGCCGCGATATTCGCAATTTTGTGGAAGGTATTTTGCCGGGTCAGGGTCTGGTCTGGATGTCCCGCTGGTTGAGCGGAATTCGCTTTCACAGCGGCGGCCTGCCCCAGCGGGTGGTCACCTATTTCAACCATGCCCCCACCTCGGTCGTCTTCCCCTACCGTGATATCTGGTTCGTCAAGGATTTGGATAAATACAGTCAACCCGTTCAACATGTCACCCATGAGATCGGGCACGTGCTGGATAACCGCTCCGCACCGGGATGGCTGCCCTCCATTTGGTTCGGCAAAGGCCATGCGGATGGGCTGGTACGCTTTGTGGGCGGACAGCCGAAGAGCCTGCGCTGGAACAATGGTCCCAGCGGAATACCCACAGCCTGCCGCTGGACCCCGGCGAATGCCCGCACCGAATGCGGCGATCTTTCCACCGCGGATTACTTTGCGGAGGCTTTTACCTGGGCTATTTTCGACCCCGCCCGCTGCCCGCACCCCGGCATGGTGGAATGGTTGAAAGGGAAAATCCGGGGGATGGGCTGAAAGAAACCTGATTCAAACCTGCCCGGAGGGCAATTTCTATTTCCCCTTCCTGCGCCGGGCATAGACCAGTATCACGCCCAGCACAATGGATAGATACGCCGCCGCCAGCACCCGGTACTCGCCGGGCAGCAGGAAGGTCACGGTGTGGGCTGGAATCCACCACAGGGGGATGGTCTTGCCGACCACAAAATCCATGAACCCGGGCCAATCTATGGCAGCCAGGACCTCTTTTACGGCAGGCCGGTTGCCCTGCGCCCGCAGATCGAGGAAGGTATCGCTGATGCGGTGAGCCGCCATGAAGACCGGGCCAAAGGTCAGGTTCATCAGGGCGCTGGTATAAAAGGCCTGCAGCAGTTTCCCGGGCCAGCCGTTGACCACCGGAAGCAGACCCTTCTCAATCATTGCGGCTGTGCCGGTGGAAAAGAAGGCGAACATGAAGGTGATGGCCACCCCGAGCAGGCCCCAGATCAGGATGCGCCAGAACAGGCCAGGTGGGCGCAGCCATACCCCCGCCGCCAGGCGGCGGGCCAGCAGTTCGCCCAGGGTGGCCAGAATGGCAAACTTCACCAGGCCCATCCAGTAGGGGTGGGCGGTTGTCAGGTTGACGAAGATGCGGTTGGTCGCCGGAACGATAAAGAATGCGGTCACCAGGGCCAGGATGGCCAGCCAGAGTAAATCAATGGGTTGAAAACGTTTCATGTTCCCTCCGCATTTATTCTACATGAAATCCGGCGAGGACGGAGGAGAAGAAAGAAAAAGGCAGGTTTGGCTGGGACCAATATCAAACCCCGAAAACTCCGGGGGGGAGATGGCAATATTCGCCGCGTTAATCCTGGCAATCCACCTCGTTCCGTGGTATAATGATCGTGTTTTATAATCAGAGTTGTGTTTCTGCGATGCTACCATCCCTCATTATAGCGGTGGCGGCATTTTTGTTTAACTAACTTTGAACATTCGAAAGTCGAGGATTAAATTGGAAGTAAAACTGTACGTAGGTAATATGAGCTACAACACCAGTGAGGATGAACTGCGCAGCATGTTCGCCCAGGCTGGCACCGTCGTCTCTCTGGACGTGATCAAAGACCGTGATTCCGGAGCCCCCAAGGGTTTCGCCTTCATTACGATGGCTTCCCAGGCAGATGCCCAGAACGCCATCAGCATGTTCCATGGCAAAGAAGTGGGCGGACGCCCGCTGACCGTTAATACCGCCAAACCGCGCGAAGAACGCCCGGCCGGCGGCCGGTTTGACCGGGGAAACAATCGCAACCGCGGCGGAAACAACCGCTACTAAACCGCTGATTGAATTGCGAACCCTGCCCACCCCGGGCAGGGTTTTTTATTTGCCCGTTGCGGGGCTGGTCCATTCGTTTCCATACTATAATCAAATGGTTCCCCAGTCTTCATCCCCCTGGAGTGTCGCCATGTCCCTCAACGTTGAACCTGTCACCCGTGATCGAAAGTTCGTCTGGATGCTCGTCATCCTGGGCGCGGCCCTGCTGCTGGCCGGCTCTGTCTTTGCCGCGGACTGGATGAATTACTTCTTCCAGAATGCAGCTCTTTACCCGGCCATAGCCAAGCCATTTATCACCCTGCTGGCGATGAGCCTGGTGCTCATTGCGGGCCGCAATAAGCTGGAAAAGCGCGATTGGACCCTCCTGCTGCTGGCATTTTGTGCCA
>CALESS010000455.1 GCA_937907495.1 uncultured Anaerolineaceae bacterium | reverse complement strand
GGTCAGGGTGGGTTCCACCACGGGGGTGGGTTCCGCCGGAGGAGCGGTCGGTTCGCCGGGAGCCGTGGTAGGTTCAACCGGGGCGGTTGTTGGTTTGGCACATCCCACCAACAGACTGAGCAGTACAACAATTACAAAAATTCTGGCAAGCACTTTCATTCTGATCTCCTTATCATTCATCGTTGATCGAAAATTGGACTTCCACAATATCGGGCAATTTCTCCTCTGCTTTGCGGGCCTCCTTTCTGAACTCACGAGGTTGGCAGGTTCACTGCTCCAAATTAGCTGACAATAAGGTTTCCGCTATCCTTCTCATAAAGGTTGATCGTATCTGGGTCAAATTTCAGCCAGATCTTCTCATCCATTTTGAGCTTGCTGATGCCGATCACCCGCACCGTCATTTCGAGCTTGCCGCGCTTGGCCACAATCGTGGAATCTGCACCCGAGGGCAGTACGGAATAGGCCGTGAATTCGATGCTTCCGGGTTCCGGTTCCGCCAGGATAATGATATCCTCCGGGCGAATACCCACCACCACCTCACCTCCGCTGCGGGAGGTATTCACGGTGATATTGAAATCACCCATATCCACCAAATTCGGCCCGTCAATCTCCCCATTGATCAGATTAATCTTGGGGTTGCCGATGAAATCCGCCACGAACAGATTGGCGGGATAGTGGTAAACGCGATCGGGTGTTTCATTTTGCTGGATGACGCCCTCTTTCATGACGGCGATGTTGGTGGACATGGTCATGGCTTCGATTTGGTCATGGGTGACGTACACGGTCGTCGCCCCGGTAATGTGGTGCAGGCGCTTCAATTCCGTCCGCATATCCATCCGCAGCCGGGCATCCAGGTTGGAAAGGGGTTCATCCATCAGGAAAACTTTGGGCCGGTAAGCCAACATACGCGCCAGCGCCACCCGCTGCTGCTGCCCGCCGCTCATCTCACGTGGATAGCGGCCTTCATACCCCTCCATTTGCATCTCCGCCAGGGATTCCTTCACCCGGACGTCCATTTCTTCCTTGGAAAGTTTCTGAATTTCCAACGCGAAGGTGATATTCTTATATACCGTCATGTGCGGCCACAGCGCATAGTTCTGGAAAACCAGGCCCAGGTCGCGTGCACCCGGCGGCAACGAAATTCCCTTGGGGCGGGAATACACCAGCTTATCCCCGATCCAGATCTCCCCATCATTGGGTTCTTCCAACCCGGAAATACAGCGCAGCAAGGTGGTTTTCCCGCAGCCGGAAGGCCCCAGCAGGGTTAGAAACTCTCCGGGTTCAATCGTCAGGCTGACGTTATTGACGGCTACTACAGATCCAAATTTCTTTGTCAGATTTTTAATTCGAATGGTTGTTGTCATGTTTTCGATTCCTTACATTCCCAGACCTTTTTTCAGGCTGCCACCGCGGAAGCGGCTGATGAGGAAATTCCCAAATAGCACAATGACGATCAGCAGGATAATGACCGCATCGGCTTGTTGTTCGTTGCCATTCTCAATGTAACGCATGGTCATACTTGCCAGCACGGCTGTGGTGGGGGTCACCAGCAGGATAATCAATGACAGCTCGCGCATGGTGGTGATAAATGTCAACAGGAACCCCGAGACAAAGCCGGTGCTGGTCAACGGGAAGATGATCCGTTTGAACCGCTGCCAGGGGGAAGCCCCTGCAATCGCCGCCGCTTCCTCCAATTCCTTGCTCACCTGGAGCATGGCTGAGACACCCGAACGTGCAGAATACGGGATGTGTTTGGCCACCGAAACCACCACCAGCAATGCAAATGTGCCATACAAAGCCGGGATCGGCCCGACAGGTCTGGTGAACATGGAGATATAAACGGCTCCAAACGCAATCCCCGGGATGACGTACGGAATAAACGACATTTGCTCCACCAGCTTGGAAAGTCGCGTTCCCCGCCCCTTCACAATCGCATATCCCAGGATTATCCCCAACAGGGCTGTAAAAAATGCCGTCAACAAGGCCAGGCGGATTGAGTTCCAGGCTCCCCGCCAGATCCTGGGATTCAGCAAGATGCCTGGTTCACCGCTATTGATCTTAAGATCCCCTTGCCCGATCCAGTGCGCCAGCGTGAAGTTGCTCAGGCTGTAATCCCCCGATCGCAGCATCAGTGTGCTGTATGTCAGCAGCGCCAGCGGCAGAACGGCAATGATGAATTCAAACACTACCACAAGCGCCGTCAACAGCGGCTTAAAATTGCGCAACTTGACCTTCTGCGACATGAACCCCCGTCCGCCGATCGTTTCATAACTCTTGCGGGTGCCCACCAGCTTCTGGTTGATCATCACCGTCGTCATGGCAAACAAGATCAAAACGATCGCCAACACGAACCCATCCCCGTAGTTTCCAATACCGGTATTGGACCGCAGCATGGTGGAAAGCGTATAATATTGCACCGGCACACCCAGTACATTGGGGCCGCCAAAAGTGCCCATCGTTTTGGAGAAGGTCATGATGAACCCGGAGGCCAGGGCCGGAATCACGAGCGGGAAGGTAATCTTCCGCATGATGCGCCAGCGCCCGGCACCAGCCAGCTCTCCGGCTTCCTCCAGCGAGGAGTCAATGGAAAGCAAGGCCGCCGACACAAACAGGAAGAAAAATGTGTAGTAATGCAGCCCGCTGCTGACAATAATCGGGAACGGCCCGTACGCCAGCCAGTCCGGGGTGGGCGCTCCCGTGATGAACTCCAGGAACCCTGGCGTACCTCCTGATTTTTGGTTTTTGAACAAGACCGTCCACGCCATCGCGATCGTCCAGGAAGGCATAATGTACGGGATGGTCGCCAGGAAATTGATAATTCCTTTGCCCGGCACATCTGTCCTTACCACCATCCAGGCCATCAAACCGCCGATCACCAGCGCCAGCGAGGTGGCTCCAAGCGAGATCGTCAGCGAATGGAGTAAGGGTTCGTAGGTCATAATGGTGGCGATTTTGCTGGTCAGCATTCTCAACCAGTGATACAGGGTGAACTGACCCACCTCCACATCCTTCAGAACCCGCAGATCGCTTTCCTGGACGGTGATCGTGGTCATGAGCATGCGATACAAAGGAATGATCACCATGTAAAACATTACCACCAGCATGATGATGGATAATATGACATGCGGACTGCTCAACCAGCGCGAGAACCTGCGCAGTCTTGCCATCCATGGGGATGGTGAATTGGGATCCGATGTTACCAAACCTGCCATCTTTTTTCTCCTGTACTGCCATCGTTGGAAGAAGGTCGCCTGTTTTTGATGAACCTTCTTCAATCATCATTAGCCATAATTTCAGTAAATCCAACCCGCAATCAGGCTCGGATTGGGGGGGCTACTCCGCTTGTCTGGAAATCTCTCGATAGCGTTCTCTCATTTCATCCAACTTATCCAGTGTGGCCAGGGATTGATCCGAATCTTCCTGGGCCAGCGCCAATAAAATGGCATTCACAATGGTCATTGGCACAACAATGGAATGGAAACCCGAAACCGGGCCGCGCTTGGCGGATAAAACCACATCCGCTTTGGAGCCCACAATCGGCCCCAGGGTGTCGGTAATCATGATGACCTTGCAATGAATCTCGTTGGCATATTCCAGCACCATTTG